>JBDTNW010000050.1:0-7996 GCA_039933575.1 Pseudolysinimonas sp.
AATTCTCGTTCCTGGGTCTTCAGAAACCCCTTGGGATCACCCACCGGTCACCTCCGCGGTGCTGATCGACAGAGTCGCGTCCACACGGGTCAGGGACTTAACCACCTGTCACCTCCATAATGCGCGTCCACACCACGTCACCATCGGGGTCGAGACCCTGGTCAACGGCATCCTTGCGGGTTTTCAAGACAGCCGCGTAGTCCCGCGGCAGCACCTTCACGAAGGCGGCCATCGTCGCGTCGAGGTCGGCAAGCATGTTTGAGGCGAGCACCGACTCGGTCTCAGCGACGTGTTTGCGCAGCAGGTCAGTCAGAATCTCGACGTCCGCGCTCTCGAGGGGCAGCAACTCCAGTTCGCCATTCTCGAGGGCGCCGCTGTTGACCCGTTCGGGCCGCAACTCGTAGACGTACGCCGTTCCGCCCGACATCCCGGCTCCGAGGTTGCGCCCGGTCGAGCCGAGAATCACCGCGAGCCCACCGGTCATGTACTCAAGCGCATGGTCGCCCACACCTTCAACGACCGCCGTCGCGCCAGAGTTGCGCACCAAGAATCGCTCCCCGACGACTCCGCGGATGAACATGCTGCCCTGCGTCGCACCGTAGCCGAGCACGTTGCCGGCGATCACGTTGCGTTCGGCAGGGAAGACCGCCGTCCGCGGCGGACGCAGGATGATCTGACCGCCCGAGAGACCCTTGCCCACGTAGTCGTTACTGTCGCCCTCGAGCCGCAGGGTGATGCCGTTGGGCATGAAGGCGCCAAGCGACTGTCCTGCCGATCCGGTCATTGAAATCTCGATCGTGCCTTCGGGTAGCCCGTGCTCGCCGTGCCTCTTGGTCACCTCGTAGCCGAGCATCGTGCCGACCGCTCGTTCGGTGTTCTTGACCGGAATCGAGATCTCGACGTGCTCGCCGCGCTCAAGCGCAGCGGCGCTGCGGCGGATGAGTTCGACATCGAAGTGCTGATCGAGGTCGTGCTTCTGCGCGCGGCCGTTGCGGCGCGGTTCTTCGTCGTCGAATTCGGGGCCACGCAGCACCGGCGTCAGGTCGAGTCCGTCAGCCTTCCAGTGTTCAATCGCGCGGTCGACATCGAGCAGTTCGGTGTGACCGATCGCCTCATCGAGTGAGCGGAAGCCCAGCTCGGCGAGGTACTCGCGTACTTCCTGAGCCAGGAACTCGAAGAACGTCTGCACGAACTCGGGCTTGCCACTAAACCGGGCGCGCAGCTCAGGGTTCTGGGTCGCGACGCCGACCGGGCAGGTATCGAGGTGGCAGACCCGCATCATGATGCATCCCGAGACGACCAGCGGGGCGGTGGCGAAGCCGTACTCTTCGGCGCCGAGCAGGGCGGCGATGACGACATCCCGACCGGTCTTCAACTGGCCGTCGACCTGCACAACCACGCGGTCACGCATGCCGTTGAGCATGAGCGTCTGCTGCGTCTCGGCGAGCCCGATCTCCCACGGGGTTCCCGCGTGCTTGAGCGAGTTGAGGGGCGAGGCGCCCGTGCCGCCGTCGTGTCCGGAGATCAGCACGACATCCGCCAGAGCCTTCGTGACGCCGGCCGCGACCGCGCCGATGCCGGACTGCGACACCAACTTCACGTGGATGCGGGCCACCGGGTTCGCGCGCTTCAAGTCGAAGATGAGCTGTTTCAGATCTTCGATCGAGTAGATGTCGTGGTGAGGCGGTGGCGAGATCAAGCCGACACCCGCGGTGGAGTGGCGTGTGCGCGCAATCCAGGGGTAGACCTTCGTTGCGGCGAGTTGGCCGCCCTCACCGGGTTTGGCTCCCTGCGCCATCTTGATCTGGATGTCGGTGGCGTTGGTGAGGTACAGGCTGGTCACGCCGAACCGCCCACTGGCGACCTGCTTCACCTTGCTGCGGCGCTCCGGGTCGAGAAGGCGATCGACATCTTCGCCACCCTCGCCCGTGTTCGACCGGCCGCCGATGCGATTCATCGCGATCGCCAGAGTCTCGTGCGCTTCCTTCGAGATCGAGCCGTAGCTCATCGCACCGGTGTTGAAACGGGAAATGATCGACTCGATGGGCTCGACCTCGTCGAGGGGCACGGCCTTGCGGTCGCCGTCGAACTTGAACAGCCCGCGCAGCGTCATCAGGTTCTCGGCTTGCTCGTCGACCAGTCGCGTGTAATCGCGGAAGATGTCGTAGCGGCGTGCCCGAGTCGAATGCTGCAACCGGAACACTGTGTCCGGGTTGAACAGGTGGGGAGGCCCCTCGCGGCGCCACTGGTATTCGCCGCCGACCTGAAGGCGTTCGTGGGCCAGGATCGCGCCGTCGCGCGGGTATGCGGCGGCGTGCCGGGCGGCGTTCTCGGTGGCGATCACATCCATCCCGACGCCACCGAGCAGGCTGGTCGTGCCGGTGAAGTACTGGTCGACGAATTCTTGACTCAAGCCGACAGCCTCGAAAGCCTGCGCGCCGGCATAGGAGCCGACGACCGAGATGCCCATTTTCGACATGATCTTCAGCACCCCCTTGCCGAGACCCTTGATGAGGTTCTTGACCGCCTTCTCCGGAGTCAGGCCCGTGATCATCCCCGAGAGCACGAGCTGCTCGGCCGTTTCCATCGCGAGGTAGGGGTTGATCGCCGATGCGCCGTAGCCGACGAGCAGGGCGACGTGGTGCACTTCGCGCACGTCGCCAGCCTCGACCACCAGTCCGACCTTCATACGCGTCTCGTGGCGGATGAGGTGGTGGTGAACGGCCGAGAGCATCAGAAGCGAAGGAATCGGAGCCAAGTCAGCGTTCGAGTCGCGGTCCGACAGCACCAGGAACTGCGCACCATCGGCGACACCGGCGTCGGCTTCCTCGCACATCGCCTGAAGCCGCTGGGCGAGTGCCTCAGTGCCTTCGTCGATGCGGTACAGGCCCTTGATGACGCGGGTGCGCTTGGCGCCAAGCTCGTCTTCGCGACGCGACACGAGGTGCTGGATCTTCGCAAGTTCGTCGTTGTCGATCACCGGGAAGTCGAGAACCACCTGGCGGGCGTGGTCGGGCGTGGCCGTGAGCAAGTTGCGCTCCGGGCCGAGGCCGAGCTTCATGCTCGTGACGACCTCTTCGCGGATGCTGTCGAGCGGCGGGTTAGTCACCTGCGCAAACGCCTGGGTGAAGTAGTCGAACAGCAGGCGCGGACGTTCGCTCAACACCGCAATCGGAGTGTCGGACCCCATTGCGCCGAGCGGTTCCGTCCCCGTCGTCGCCATCGGCATCAGCAGGATGCGGACTTCTTCTTCGGTGTAGCCGAAGGTGCGCTGACGGCGCACAACAGAAGCCGGGGTGTGCGAGATGTGCTCGCGCTCGGGCAGGTCGGCCAACCGGATGCGTCCCGCGTCGAGCCACTCCTGCCAGGGTTCGGACGCCGCGAGTTCAGCCTTAACCTCGTCGTCTTCGACAATGCGACCAGCGACCGTGTCGACCAGGAACATCTTGCCCGGGCGCAACCGCCCCTTGCGCACGATCCGGTCGGGCGGAAACTCGAGCACGCCGATCTCGCTTGCGAGCACGACGAGTCCGTCGTCGGTGACCAAGAACCGGCCGGGACGCAGCCCGTTGCGGTCCAGCGTCGCACCGACGAACTCGCCGTCGGTGAAGACCAGCGCGGCCGGCCCATCCCACGGCTCCATGAGCATCGAGTGGAACTCGTAGAAGGAGCGCCGGGCCGGGTCGATGTCGACCTGGTTCTCCCAGGCCTCCGGCACCATCATCATCATCGCGTGCGGAAGTGAACGGCCACCGAGATTGAGCAGCTCGACGGCCTCGTCGAACGACGCCGAGTCGCTCGCGCCGGGGGTGATCACCGGAAAGAGCGGTTTGAGGTCGCCCAGCAGGTCACTCTGCAACTGACTCTGTCGTGCGCGCATCCAATTGCGGTTGCCTTGAACAGTGTTGATCTCACCGTTGTGCGCGATCAGTCGGAACGGCTGAGCCAGCGGCCACGACGGGAAAGTGTTCGTGGAATAGCGGGAGTGCACGAGCGCGAGCTTTGACATGAACCGCTCGTCGGAGAGGTCAGGGTAGAACGGCTCGAGCTGGAGGGTCGTGACCATCCCCTTGTACACGAGCGTCCGCGCAGAAAGCGAGGGGAAGTAGGCACCCAGCTCTCGCTCGGCACGCTTGCGCAGCCGAAACGTGAGGCGGTCGATCAGAATGCCTGCGAGCGGCTGACCGTTCTCGCCCGCGATCGTCGGCTCCAGGAAGAGTTGCTCGAAGACCGGGGCTGCCTCGCGGGCGAGGTTACCCAGGTGCACGGGGTCGGTCGGAACGTCACGCCAGCCCAAAACGCGCAGGTGCTCTTCTTCGGCAATGGTCGCAATCGCGGCCTTCTGCTTCGCGCGCTCGTCCTGATCGGTGGGGAGGAAGGCCATCCCGACGGCGTAGCGACCGACGGGTGGCAGATCGAAACCGGCCACCGCCCGCAGAAACAGGTCGGGGACCTGCGTGACGATGCCCGCGCCGTCGCCGGTGCCGGCATCCGACCCGATCGCACCGCGGTGCTCAAGGTGGCGCAGCGCTTCGAGGGCTTGGGTCACGATGTCGTGGCCCGCGGTGCCGCGCAGAGTCGCGACCATCGCCAGCCCGCAGGCATCCTTCTCGGAGGCAGGGTTGTAGAGGCCTTGCCTCGCGGGAACGGTACTAAACCGTTCGAACGCGTTCTCTGCCATGACTACCGTCCTCACGATGGTGCTGAGTGGGACGTCGCTGGCCCAACGGATGCTGTGTGCGTCCCGGGCCGCGAGGGTGCGCGCGACAGCGGGACTACTTTCGGGTTGCTCCGCTTGTGGCAGGTACCGGAGACGATCCGGCGCCATCGCCGGGCTCATCTGAGTCCGAGTAAATCTCGTCGGAGTCTACCGCAGAGTCGGGTTTCCACTCTTTTCCGGGGCGGTAAACGCTCGGTTCCAACCCAACGTGGTTCTTGGACTGGATGATCAGGATCAGCAGACCGAGAACGATCGCGGCCAGTGCTCCCCAGACATTGGATCGGATGCCGAGGAACGTCTCGCTCGGGTCGAGTCGGATGGACTCGAACCACGAACGGCCGATGCCGTACCAGATGAGGTACAGCCCCACCATCTTGCCCCAGTGCCAGGCGTCGCGACGTACGAAGGAGGGCCAAATCGGCAGGAATCGACCGACACCTGTCGTGACCTTGCTGAACGAGACTCGGTTCTCAATGAGCATCAGAATCGCGAAGCCCGAGAGCAGCCAGATGATTTCGTAGAGGAAGGTCGGGTGGAACAGGGTGTCATCGGGGAGGCCGATCGGGATCGCCGTGTTCGGGCGGTCAATCTGCAGGCCCCACGGGAGGTCGGTGGGTAGGCCGAACAGTTCCTGGTTGAAGTAGTTGCCGAGCCGACCGAAGGCCTGCGCGAGCAACAGGGTCGGCGCCATCGCATCGACAGCAGCTGTGAACCTCAGGCCCGCGATGCGGCAGGCGATGTAGACGCCGAGGGCTCCGAACAGCACCGCGCCGAAGATCGCGACGCCGCCCTCCCAGACTGCCCAGACGCTGCCTGGTTTGGTGACATCCCAGGTGTTCTTGCCGGGGCCGAAGTAGTCGTCAGGGTGGGTGACGACGTGCCAGGCACGAGAGCCGATGATGCCGAAGACAACAGCCCAGATCGAGAGGTCGACAACGAGCCATGGTTCGGCACCGCGCTTGGTCAGCCGGTAGTTCGAGACCGTGATCGCGACAACGATGCCGACCAGGATCGCGATGGCGTACATGTGGATCACGAATTGCGTCGGGAACCACGGGAAGATCCCGACCAGGGCATCGTGGATGAACCCGAGTGGGATCTTGATGGTCGCCCAGTCAGAGGGGGGGCTGGGGAGGCTCAGCGGCAGCACGAACGCGAGTCTACTTCCCCGTTGCGGCGGTACCGGACGCGAGCTCGGCGGCCTTCGCTGCGACGCCCGCAACGCCACCTTCGGCGAGAGCGGTGACCAGCGCCGCGCCGACGATCGCGCCGTCGGCGTATCCGAGAACCTCGGCAACCTGCGCGCCCGACGAGATGCCAATACCCACGCACGCGTTGGCCGTTCCCGCCTCGCGGATGCGCGCGACCAGAGTGCGGGCAGCGTCGTCGACGGTCTGTCGTGCGCCCGTTACACCCATCGTCGAGACCGCGTAGACAAAGCCGCGCGACGCTTCGACGGTGGTCTTCAGTCGGATAGCGGTGGATGACGGTGCGGCCAGGAATACCCGGTCGAGGCCCGTTCGGTCACTGGTCGCGATCCACTCGGCGGCCGAGTCGGGAGTGATGTCGGGTGTGATGAGCCCCGCTCCCCCGGAGTCACGGAGGGCGTCGGCGAACCGATCGACGCCGAACTGCAGCACCGGATTCCAGTAGGTCATCACCAGGACCGGGATGTTGACCCGCGCCCGCACCGCCTCAACTGCGGTGAAGACATCCCGCACTCGAAATCCGCCCGCTAGTGCGGTCTCGGTTGCTTTCTGGATCGCCAGGCCGTCCATCACGGGGTCGGAGTAGGGCAGCCCGAGTTCGAGGGCATCCACACCGTTCTCAGCCAGTGCGACGGCCGCGTCGATGCTCGTCTGCAGGTCAGGGAAACCGATCGGGAGGTATCCAATGAGGCTGCCGCGGCCCGCCGCGCGATTGGCGGCGATGGTGTCGGCGACAGAGGGAGCAATGGCGGCGGTCATGACTGCTTTGCCCCGTCGTCGAACAGACCGAACCACTTGCCTGCGGTCTCGACGTCTTTGTCGCCGCGACCACTGAGGTTGATCAGAATTGTCGCGTCGGGTCCGAGTTCTCGGCCCAGCCGCAGCGCGCCGGCCAGGGCGTGGGCGGATTCGATGGCCGGGATGATCCCCTCCGTCATCGAGAGGAGGCGCAGGGCATCCATCGCTTCGGTGTCGGTTGCGGGAAGGTAGGTCGCGCGTCCGGAGTCGTTGAGTGCCGCATGTTCGGGCCCGACGCCCGGGTAATCGAGACCGGCGGAGATCGAGTGCGACTCGATGGTCTGACCGTCGTCGTCTTGCAGCACGTACGAACGAGACCCGTGCAGGATGCCGGGGCGTCCGCGCTCGATTGTCGCCGCGTGCTTGTCGGTGTCGACGCCGTCGCCGGCGGCCTCGATGCCGATCAACTTCACCTCGGCGTCGTCGAGGAAGGCGTGGAAGATGCCGATCGCGTTCGAGCCGCCGCCGACGCAGGCCATCACGACATCCGGAAGCTTGCCGGTCAGATCGAGCACCTGCTGGCGCGCTTCTTCACCAATGATCTTCTGAAAGTCGCGAACCATCGCGGGGAACGGATGTGGTCCGGCCGCGGTGCCAAAAATGTAGTTGGTGGTCTCGACGCTCGTGACCCACTCGCGGTAAGCCTCGTTGATCGCATCCTTGAGCGTGCGGGATCCGGTCGTCACCGGAACGACCTGCGCACCCAGCAGCCGCATGCGCGCGACGTTCAGCGCCTGGCGCTGGGTGTCGACCTCGCCCATGAATACCGTGCATTCGAGCCCGAAAAGTGCGGCAGCGGTGGCCGTCGCGACCCCGTGCTGGCCGGCCCCGGTTTCGGCGATCACGCGCTTCTTGCCCAGACGCTTGGTGAGCAACGCCTGACCGAGCACATTGTTGATCTTGTGCGAACCGGTGTGGTTCAGGTCTTCCCGTTTGAGGATGATCCGCGCGCCCCCGGCGTGTTCGGCGAACCGTGGCACCTCGGTGATGATCGACGGACGTCCGGTGTAGGTGCGGTGCAGCTCGGCCAGTTCGGCCTGGAACGCCGGATCGACCTTCGCGACCTCGTACGCAGCGGCGAGTTCGTCGATCGCCTTGATCAGCGACTCGGGCATGAAACGCCCGCCGTAGGCGTCGAAGAACGGCCCCGGACGGTTCATCAAACTGGTGGTCACTTGCCTGCCTCCAAGAAGGTTGCGAGCCGCGCGACCGGGTCGCCGTCGGTGACGAGCGCTTCGCCGATGAGCACGACATCCGCGCCTGCAGCCCG
>JBDTNW010000051.1:0-7934 GCA_039933575.1 Pseudolysinimonas sp.
GGATGCGGACGGCTTGGCATCCCCGACGACCTTGCCGAGACGGATGACGGTGATGCGATCGGCGACAGCTTTCACTTCGCGCAACTTGTGGGTGATGAACACGATCGAGGTGCCGGCTTTCGCCAACTGGCGCATCGTCGCCATCAGTTCGTCGGTCTCTTGCGGGGTGAGAACGGCGGTCGGTTCGTCGAGAACCAGCACCTTCGCCTCGCGCGAGAGCGCTTTGATGATTTCGACCCGCTGCTGCACGCCGACCGGCAGGTCTTCGACCTTCGCGTCCGGGTCGATGTCGAAGCCGAACTGCGCCGAAATCTCGCGGACGCGCGCGCGCGCGGCATCCAGATTGATGATTCCGAATCGCGAGGGCTCATGGCCCAGAATCACGTTTTCGGCGACCGTGAACACGGGGATGAGCATGAAGTGCTGGTGCACCATCCCGATGCCCGCCATCATCGCCTGGCCGGGACCGGAAAAAGTCACGGGCTTGTCGTCGAGCAGGATCTGCCCCTCATCGGCGTGGTAGAGCCCGAACAGCACATTCATCAGGGTCGACTTGCCCGCGCCGTTCTCACCGAGCAGAGCGTGGATTTCACCCGGCTCGACAGTGAGGCTGATGTGGTCGTTGGCGACCAGGTTCCCGAAACGCTTGGTGATCCCGCGGAGTTCGAGTTTCATGGTGGTCCCATCCTGCCGGAGGTCGGCACCGAAACGGAACGTGCCGGGGTGGACTGGCCACCCCGGCACGTTGGTTACTGCATCAGAACTTAGATCAGCCGACGGTGACTTTGATCTTGCCCGAGATGATGTCGGCCTCGAGCGAGGTGATCTTCGCCTTCAGCTCGGCCGGCACCTTGCTGTCGAACGAACCGAAGTCACTCAGACCGGTGCCGTCGTTCTCCAGGGTGCCCTGGTAGGCGCTCACGTCGAACCCGGTGGTCGAGCTCTGCTTGATGACGTCGAACACGGCCTGCGTCATGCGCTTCTCAACTGAGGTCAGCACCATGTCCTTGTACTGCGGCGACGTCAGGGCGATGTCCTTGTCGACTCCGAGGAAGACCGCGGTGGTCGAACCCGACTCCGTGATCGCTTCGGCGGTCGAGGCGAACAGGCCACCGGCGACCGGGAAGATGACGTCGGCACCCGCGGCAAGGAAGCCCGCAGAGATCGCCTTGGCACCTTCGGTGTCACCGAAGTTGGTGGCCGGGTCGGTGAACGAAGTCGCCTTGCCGCTGGCATCCATACCGAGCACCGTGACGGGCTTGCCGTTGTCGGTCGCCCAGGCCTGTGCGCCCTGATAGAAGCCCTGCATGAACGCGGTGACGGCGGGGATGTCGAGTCCGCCGTAGGTGCCCAGCACCTTGGTGGTGCTGTAGCCGGCCGACAGGTAGCCCGCGAGGTAGCTGGACTGCTCCATCGAATACTGGATCGGCTTGAGGTTCTTCGCGTCGCCGGTCACGTAGCCGTCGATCGTCACGAAGTTGAAGGTGGGGTTGGCCAGCGCCGCAGCGTTGATCGGGTCGATCAGGTTGAAGCCGACACCGAAGATGACGTTGCAGTTCGCGTCGACCATGGCCTGAAGGTTCGGGTTGAAGTCTTCGGTCGAGTGCGACTCGGCACCCTTGACCTCGACGCCAAGTTCATCGTGCGCCTTGGTGAGTCCGCCGTATGCGGCCTCGTTGAAGCTGTGGTCCTTAAAGCTACCTTCGTCAGAGACGGCGCAGGCGAGGAAGCTGCTGGCCGAGTTCGACGGGTTGGCCGCGGGTGCCGCGCCGCAGCCGGCAAGCACGACGGCGCTGGCGCCGGCGAGCACGATGCCCGCGAGTGCGCGCTTTCGAGTGGTCAAGTTCACGTGGGTCCTCCATGTACAAAAGCCCCGACTAGCGCCGGGGTCTGGTGGGCCTAGGCTAATCCCCCGCTTCGGGGGTGGCCACAGGTGCGCGCCGAACGGCGGCATTAGTTACCAAAGCGCGACACTTCCGAAATGTAGACGAAATGATCGATCCCGACCGTGGTGAACACCTACAACTCCGGAACGAATGCCCTCGGCGGGGTAGTGGGAGTCCTCAACAGGCCGATCAGGTAGTCCAGAAACCCGGGGTGGTCGATCGATTCGATCACCGTCGCGTTCGCCGCAAGCCCGTGAACTCCCCACGACATCGCTGAGTACCCACGGGTCAGGTCGGAATCGGCCTCGACGTCGACCGCGTAGCGGCCGCTTGCCGTCACCAACTCGGGGTGCAACAGGATCGACGCGGTCAGCGAATCGGGATGCGTCGACCCGGCGATTCCGACCGACTCGTCGAAGGCGAGGGTCGCCTCGCAGACCCGCACCATGAAGCGGGCGAGCGGAGTGCCGACCTCGGCGATGCGGGCGACTTCGGCCCGGGTGAATAGTCCGTCGTTCAATGTCAGGGGAGCCCACGGCACGACCGTGATGTCGAACCCGGCCGCGAACACAGTCTTCGCGGCATCTGGGTCGACGTAGAAGTTGAACTCCCCCGCGGCGGTGATGTTGCCGCGCGCGTTGTTCGAGCCGCCCATGATGTAGAGCGCCTTGACGTTGGCGACGAAGGTCGGGTCTTTGATGACCGCCATGGCAATGTTCGTCAGCGGTCCGATGCAGACGATCGAGAGTGCGCCCGGCGCTTCGGCAGCGAGCCGGATGAGGGCATCCACCCCGTGTTCTTGCTGCGGAGCGAGGCCCTCTTCGTCGATCGTGAGCCCGCCGCCCCCGTCACCGTGCACGTTTTCGGCGGACACCCAGTCGCGCACGAGCGGTCGCCGGCAGCCGAGGTACACCGGCACGTCCAGCCGATCGGCGACGTTCAGGGTCATCCAGGCGTTGTGAACCTGACGGTCGAACCCGACATTGCCGGCCACCATCGTGATCGCCCGAAGGTCGGCCTGCGGATCGAGCAGCCCGACCAGGATCGCGATGCAGTCATCCTGAGCGGTGTCGGTGTCGATGACGAGCGGCACGGTCATGGCCCAAGGTTAAGCCAGCCCCACCATGAAGCCAGCAGAACCCAGGTGGACGTCGCCCCGCGACCCGTTGGGGCGTACGGTCGCGGCCATGCTCGATCGTTTCGCCGCCCTCTCGACTCCTCTGCTCACTACTCCGCTGATCACCGACGCCTGCCTGCGAGCCGGGCTGGCGGTGCGGTGCGGTCCCGCCGGGCTGCGCGCCCTCATCCCCGGCACCCGCGTCGCCGGGCGGGTGCTGCCAGCACGGCACGCCGGCAGTGTGGATGTCTTCCTCGAGGCGTTCTCGTCGGCTCACGCGGGCGACGTGCTCGTGGTCGACAACGCGGGGCGCGTCGACGAAGCCTGCGTCGGAGACCTGGCGGTACTCGACGGTCAGGCCGCCGGCATCTCGGGCGTCGTCATCTGGGGACTTCACCGCGACACCGCCGACCTGCTCGAGATCGGGATGCCGATGTTCAGTCTCGGCAGCATGCCGACCGGTCCGTTGCGGCTCGACCCGCGCGATCCGCTCGCCCTCGACTCAGCCCGAGTCGGCGAGTGGGTCGTCTCGGCCGCCGACGCTGTGTTCGGCGACGAAGACGGCATTGTGTTCGTTCCGCTCGACCGAGTCGATGAAGTTCTGAGCCTCGCCGAAGGCATCGCGACGACCGAGCGGCGTCAGTCGAATCTCATCCAGAACGGCACCACATTGCGCGATCAGGTGCGGTTCGGCGACTACCTCGTTGCCCGTGCGGCGAACCCAGCGCTCACCTTCCGCGACCACCTGAAAGCCGTCGGCGGTGCGATCGAGGTGTGACCTCGGTGCTACTGAATCTCGGGGCTTACAGAACTTCGGAGCGACCGCTGAGCTTCAGGGCATCTACGACGCTCTTCACTCGCTGGGCGTTCGCGCTGGTCGTGACCAGCAGAGCGTCTTCGGTGTCGACGACGACGATGTCGCGCACCCCGATCAGCGAGATGATGCGTTTGGTCTGGCTGATCACGACGCCGCTCGAGGCATCCGCCAGCACCCGGGCGTTCTCGCCGAGGATCGCGAGGTCGTTCTTGCGGCCTCCCGCATGCAGTTTCGCGATCGCGGCGAAGTCACCAACGTCATCCCAGTCGAAGGAACCGGGAATCACGGCGAGCTTCCCCGCGCGAGCGGCGGGCTCAGCAACCGAGTAGTCGATCGCGATCTTGGTCAGTCCTGGCCAAATTCGGTCGACGACCGGGCCGCGCTTCTTCGGGTCATCCCACACCGCGGCGAGCTCCTCGAGCCCGGCAACGAGTTCAGGCTGCGATTCGCGCATCTGGCTCAGCAACACGTCGGCGCGCGCAATGAACATGCCCGCGTTCCAGAGGTGGTCGCCGCCGTCAACGTAGCTCTGCGCGGTCTTCAGGTCGGGCTTCTCGACGAAACTCTCAACTCGCACGGCCTTGGGTGCGCCCGGAATTTTGAGCGACTCCCCGCAGTGGATGTACCCGAACCCGATTGCGGGTTCGGTCGGCGTGATTCCGATGGTCGCGATGTACCCGGCGTCGGCGACGACGACAGCCTGCTCGACCGCCCGGCGAAACGACCGCACGTCGCCGATCACATGGTCAGCCGCGAACGATCCGATAATGACGTCGGGTTCACGGCGCATCAGGATCGCGGCCGCCAGTCCGATTGCGGCTGACGAGTCTTTCGGCTCGCTCTCGAGCACGATGTTGGAGTCCTGCAGCTCGGGAAGCTGCTCTTCGACCGCAGCTCGGTGCGCGCGCCCGGTGACCACCATGATCCGTTGATCGCCCGAGAGCGGCGCAAGGCGATCCCAGGTGCCGCGCAGCAGGGTCGTGCCCGACCCGGTGAGGTCGTGCAAGAACTTCGGTGCGTCGGCACGAGAGAGGGGCCACAGCCGCGACCCGATCCCGCCGGCCGGGATGATGCTGTAGAAGCGAGCGAGCGCTTCACTACGTTCGGCCATGGGCTCAGCCTATTGCCGGGGGTAGCGCCGAAGGCATGGGAGGCGAGGCCTAGACTGGGGACGAAACAAAACCAGGCGCGGCGTGCCACCCGTCGCCCGTGACGGAGCATCAAGGAGGCATCCGTGTCCACGCAGGCCGCGGCGAAGATCCCGGCCCCAAAAGAGGGCCCCGGAGCTCCGAAGAAGGGCCTCAGGCGGCCCGTCGGCACCCTCTACCGAGGTCGCGAGGGCATGTGGTCCTGGGTTTTGCATCGCATCACCGGCGTTGCGATCTTCTTCTTTCTCCTTGTCCACATCATGGACACCTCGCTCGTGATGATCACGCCCGAGGGCTACAACGCCGTCATCGGCACCTATAAGACACCGATCATGGGCCTCGGCGAAATCGCCCTGGTTGCGGCGATCGGCCTGCACGCGCTCAACGGTCTGCGCATCATCGCGATCGACTTCTTGACGATCGGCCCCCGCATCCAGCGCCTGATGTTTTGGATCGCGATCGGCCTCTGGGTCGTGCTGCTCGTCGGTTTCGTGCCGCGCCAGATCCTGCACATCTTCGGGGGTGCCTGATGAGCACGACGATCGACGCCCCCCGTTCTCCGCGCAGCCCGTTACGTAAGCGCCGAGTCAACTGGGAGAAGTGGGGCTGGCTGTACATGCGAGCCTCGGGAATCGTGCTCGTCGTGCTGATCTTCGGGCACCTGCTCGTCAACCTGTTCCTGGGTGACGGCGTGAAGGCGATTGACTTCGCCTTCGTCGCGGGCAAGTGGGCGAACCCGTTCTGGATCGTCTACGACACGCTGCTGCTCTGGCTCGCGCTAATCCACGGGGCTAACGGGATGCGCACAATCATCAACGATTACGCACGGAGCCGATTCCGCATCGTGCTGCTCGTGCTGCTCGCTGCCGCGACCGTCGGTCTCCTCACGATGGGCACCCTCGCCCTGACCACGTTCGACCCGTGCCCCGCAGGCACCCCGGCCGACCTCCTGCCCTCGTTCTGCTCGACCCTCTAGCTCTGCCTCACCAGCTCTGCCCAACCGCGAAGGCTTAGTCACCACATGGAATTCGAAGACGGCGACGTAATCGACGGCGTGCACTACCACCGCTATGACGTCGTCATCGTGGGAGCCGGCGGTGCCGGAATGCGCGCGGCGATCGAGGCCGGGCCCAAGGCTCGCACCGCGGTGATCACCAAGCTCTACCCGACCCGCTCGCACACCGGCGCGGCACAGGGCGGGATGGCGGCTGCGCTGGCCAACGTCGAAGAAGACAACTGGGAGTGGCACACTTTCGACACCGTGAAGGGCGGCGACTACCTGGTCGACCAGGATGCCGCCGAGATCCTCGCGAAGGAAGCCATCGACGCGGTTCTCGACCTCGAGAACATGGGACTGCCGTTCAACCGCACCCCCGACGGCAAAATTGACCAGCGTCGCTTCGGTGGACACACCCGCGACCACGGCAAGGCACCGGTCCGCCGGGCTTGCTACGCGGCCGACCGCACGGGGCACATGATTTTGCAGACGCTCTTTCAGAACTGCGTGAAGTTGGGCGTCGAGTTCTACAACGAGTACTACGCGCTGGATGTCGTCATGACCAAGGTCAAAGGGGTCGACCAGCCATCGGGAGTTGTCTCGTACGACCTCAAGACCGGCGAGATTCACGTCTTCCAGGCGAAGGCGATCATTTTCGCGACCGGCGGTTTCGGCAAGATCTACAAGACCACCTCGAACGCGCACACCCTGACCGGCGACGGCGTGGGCATCATCTGGCGCAAAGGCCTGCCGCTGGAAGACATGGAGTTCTTTCAATTCCACCCGACCGGATTGGCCGGCCTCGGCATCCTGCTCACCGAGGGCGCGCGCGGTGAGGGTGCCATCCTGCGCAACGCATCCGGCGAGCGCTTCATGGAGCGCTACGCCCCGACCATCAAAGACCTGGCACCGCGCGACATCGTGAGTCGCTGCATGGTGAAGGAGGTCGCCGAAGGCCGGGGAGCTGGGCCGCACAAGGATTACGTGCTGCTGGACTGCACCCACCTCGGCGCCGAAGTGCTCGAGACCAAGCTGCCCGACATCACCGAGTTCGCCCGCACCTACCTCGGCGTCGACCCGGTCACCACACCCGTGCCGGTGATGCCGACTGCGCACTACGCGATGGGTGGCATCCCGACCAACGTGAAGGCCGAAGTACTTCGCGACAACGACACGATCGTGCCGGGCCTCTACGCCGCCGGGGAGTGCGCCTGTGTCTCGGTGCACGGCTCCAACCGGCTCGGCACCAACTCGCTGCTCGACATCAACGTGTTCGGCAAGCGTGCTGGCAACAACGCGGTCGAGTACGCCAAGACCGCCGACTGGACGCCGCTACCCGAGAACCCGGCGAAGTTCGTGCAGGGCCTCATCGACCAGATGAAGAACTCGACCGGCACCGAGCGCATCGCGCACCTTCGCAAAGAACTTCAAGACGAGATGGATCGAAACGCCCAGGTGTTTCGCACCGACGAGTCGCTGGCCAAGGTGACCCAGACCATCCACACGCTCCGCGAGCGCTACCTCAACGTGTCGATCCAAGACAAGGGTCGTCGGTTCAACACCGACCTTCTCGAAGCGATCGAACTCGGCTTCCTGCTCGACCTGGCTGAAGTCGTCGTGTTCTCGGCGCGCAATCGCAAAGAGAGTCGCGGCGGCCACATGCGTGACGACTACCCCAAGCGGGATGACGCCAACTACCTCAAACACACGATGGCGTACCTCACCGGCGACCCGCACTCGGCGGATGCTGCCGACCACATCTCGCTCGGCTGGAAGCCAGTCGTCATCACGAATTACCAGCCGATGGAGAGGAAGTACTGATGGCCGTCGAGCCCTCAGAGCCCGGCAACCCGTCACAAGAAGCGGGGATCGCCGCGTTCACCGTCACGCTGATCATCCGTCGCTTCGACCCCGAGGTGGATGACGAGCCGCGCTGGGTCGACTACGACGTGCAGATGTACCCGACCGA
>JBDTNW010000052.1:0-7880 GCA_039933575.1 Pseudolysinimonas sp.
GCGGTGACCGTCGGATCGGTCACCGGGAAGTCGGGATCAGGGAGGTCGGGAGCGGGGAGAGATCCGGCATCGCTCACGTCACGTCAGCGTACTCCGCCCTCTCACGCGCCGACGGCGGCCCGCCAGCGGTCGAGCAGTTCCGCTTCTGAGTCGATTCGTTCGGGCGCGAGCACCCGGTTCTCGGCAACGAAGTAGAACACCGCGTCGACATTGCTCGGGTCGATTTTCGCCCATTTCGCGTAGGCCAGACGGTAGAGGGCGAGCTGAAGTTGCTTGCGTTCCAGGTCGGCGGCATCTTTCGGCGCGCGACCGGTCTTCCAGTCAACGATCTGCACCCTGCCCTCAGCGCCCTCGACTGCGTAGACAGCGTCGATCTTGCAGATCACGATGCGGCCATCGAACGGCAGGTGGATTTCGCGCTCCACCTCCAGCGGACGTCGACTCGCCCACTCCGAGGCTTCGAAGATGGCGCGCAACCGGTCGAGTGCCTCCCCCTCGACGGTCTCCCCGGCGTCGGTCTCCACCGAATCGATCTCGTCGGCTCCGGCCCCGAACCCGAACCGCTGTTCGACCCAGGAGTGAAACAGCGTGCCGAGCCGGGTGGCCGAGAACGGTCGCTCGGGCATCGGTCGGCGCAGCTCGCCCGCGACACGACCGGGTTCGGTGACGAAGTCGTGGAATCGAGGTCGCGCGCCCATGGTCCCGCGAGCTTCGGGGTCGCACGGCGCACGGCATCCGCTGCCGCTTCGACGAAAGGCCGCCGCCCTTTCAGCGGATCAAGCGGCCAGATCAGACGTTCCAGATCGTCACCGAGTGGGTTCTCGGCGAACGCACTCACGATCGGAGGCTCAGGAATGAGCCCCGCTGCGGCGAGATCGCGCAGAAAGACGCTCGGTTCCCGGGCTTTCGTCTGGGTCGCCCAGAACGATCCCGAGAGCAGCAGTTCATGACGAGCTCGGGTCAGCGCGACATAGGCGAGACGCCGTTCTTCGTCGAGTGCTCGTTGTCGCACTCCGACACTGAACTCTTTCTGCGCATCGAGCAGTTCCTTGCGAGTCGTGACGCCCTCCCAGGCGAAGTGCGGCAACTCCGCGGCATCCCCGCGCAACGGCCAGGGGTATTGCCCGAACGACAGCCAGCCCTGAAACCCTTCACGGGGTTTCGCGGGCAACTCGTCTGTGACCAGCCGCGGCACCGCAACGACATCCCATTCCAGACCCTTCGCGCCGTGCACCGTCAGCACCTGAACGGTGCCGGGTTCCGGCGGCTCGGGGCGGGGCGAGAGGTCTTCGCGCAGCTCGGCCTCGCGCAACCAGGCGAGGAATCCGCCGAGCGTCGCCACCTCAGCGATCGCCAGGTACCCCGACACCGCATCGTCGAAGGCATCGAGGTTGGCCGACCCGAGTACCCGGAACTCGTTCGCCGCGACCTCGATGTCGAGCCGCAGCTCCTGGATGACGAGGGCGACCAGATCGGGAAGGTCGAGGCGAGCACGCGCGCGCAGCCGCGACAGAGTGGAACCGGCATCCCTCAACCGATCAATTCCGACCGGGCTGAACCCCGCGAGTTGCGTGTGCGATTCGGGCGCCGTGGCGACGAAGTCGAGGGCATCGACAATCGAACCGCCCTCGCCCGCCCCGACCGAGACCCGCAGTTTCGCCTTCACGTCGTCGTCGAGGCGGCGCTGCGCAAGGTCTCGGTCACGCAACCAGGACGCGACGCGGCTGAGTGCGTGCAGGTCGTGCACGCCAATTCGCCAGCGCGACCCGGCGAGCACTCTCAACAACTGGATGCCGGCCGCCGGGTCGTCGATCGCGCTGAGCGCACAGACCAGGTCAGCGATCTCGGGTTCGGCCAGCAACCCCCCGATGCCGAGAACATGAAAGGGCACCCCGCGCTCCCGCAGCGCGGCGAGAAAGTAGGGCTGCTGCGCCCGAGTGCGCATCAACATCGCGGCCGAGGTGTTCGCCGAGACCCGGGCAGCCAACCACGCGGCGACTGCCTCGGCCTCTTCGGCGACGGTCTCGCAGAACGCCGTGTCGATCGCGTAGCTCGAGGCCACGGGCGACGGCTCGAGCTTCTGCACCGAAACTCCCGACCCGGCGAACGGAGCGACCAGGGTGTTGGCGGCATCCAGAATCTTCGTGCCGTTACGCCACGACGTCGAGAGCGCGAAGCGAGCCTCCCCCGCGTGGAACAGCGTCGCGAACTGGTCAAGGTTCGCCGCGCTCGCCCCGCGCCAGCCGTAGATCGACTGGTTCGGATCGCCGACCGCCATGACCGGATGCCCGCTGAAGAGCTGCGCGAGCAACCGGGTCTGGGTGACCGAAGTGTCTTGATACTCGTCGAGCAGGACGACCCGGTACTGCTCGCGCAGGCCTTCCCCGATCGCAGGTTGCGCGACGGCGACCCGCAGGGCGAGGGCGACTTGATCGGCGTATTCCACGACTCCGCGACGCACCTTCTCGGCGTCGTACTGGGCCGCGAGATCGGCCAGCACGTCGAGCGCCCCGAGGTTCTGTGCCAAATCCACAGCGTCGGCGTACTCGTACTTCGCGTGGCCGGTCGGCAGGTCCCCGAGGGCTGCCAGTCGGGATGCCAATGAGCGCAGGTCATCGAGATCACCGGCGTGCTCGGCGACTCCGCGCGCGATCGCGAGCACCGCCTTCGTGACGGCGTCGAGGCTCTTGCCAAGGTCGGGCAGGCGATCATCCCGACTGCGCATGGCGACTCCGCGTGCGAGCTGCCACGCCGCTGCCTCCCCGAGCACCGGGGCGTCGCCCTCCCGCCCGAGCAGGATCGCCGAATCGCGGTACAGGGTGTTCGCGAACGAGTTGTAGGTCGCGACGGCCGGGGCGTCGAAGACATCCCGTTCGGGAAGCAGACCGGCGGTGTCGAGTTCGGCGATACGTTCCCGGATGCGAGTGGCGAGTTCACCCGCCGCCTTGCGAGTAAAGGTCAAGCCGAGCACCTCGGCGGGAGCCACCAACCCGTTGGCGAGCAGCCAGAGCACTCGGTTCGCCATCGTCTCGGTCTTGCCGGAGCCGGCACCGGCGACGACAAGGGCCGGCGCGAGCGGTGCCTCGATCACGGCGCGCTGTTGCGGGGTCGGATGCGGCACCGGCTTGCCGCGCACGCTCGCGAGCGCTTCGGCGATGTCGATCGCGCTGTACCGCGCCTGCTCCGACTTCGGTTCGGTCGTCATTCCGCACTCACCGCACCGACACGGTGCAACCTCAGGGCGGGAACGGTGCCGAGACCGTACCCCGCGATTTCGAGGACGCCCGCGAACGAGGCTGCCGCCATCCCGATCGCGACCTGACGGATGCGTTCCCGGAACGCCTCGAGCCCCGCGTCGTTGAGCGGCGCCTGCACGGCTTCGCGGTACTTCTTTCCGGCGATCCCCGACTTGACGAACAGCAGTTTCGCGCCGCCCGGATGATGTGCGCCGAGGTCGCGCAGCACGTCGTCGAGCAACCCAGCTCGGTAGGCGAGCTGATACGCGCCCAACTGGGCGGCGGCGTCGATCTTGGGTTGACTCGTGACCGGGCTGCCGGTCTTCAGGTCGATGATCACCACTGCGCCGTCGACAGCGCGCTCGACGCGGTCGATCGTGCCGCGCACCTGGGCGGTATCGATGTCGAACTCGAACGACTTTTCGGCCCCGACGACGGTGCCGCCTCCGGCCCGAAAGTCACCGAGATAGGCGGCAATTCCGTCGGCGAGCACCCGCGCGCTGCGGCGGTGGTGCTCAGCCAGCCACGGCGACTCGAACAGCAGCTCGCCCCAGCGCTGCTCGACCCGCTCCCACACTGCGGCGGCATCGGGAGACTCCGCGGTCTCCATCGCCCAGTGCAAAATCGTTCCGACCTCCATGAGTGTCGTCGAGGTGCTGCCGCCGACAGTTTCCAGAAACCAGTCGAGCGGAGACTCTTCGAAACGTTCGACGCGAGACGGCGACACCGGCACCTGAGCGCCCTCGAACAGCGGTGCGGTCGTCGAGAGTTCCACCAGCCCGTGCCAGTCGGCGGGGTCCGCCCCGGGCACCCCGAGCTCGGCGAGACGCGCGAGTGATCCGGCGGCGTTGGCTCGAGCGATCGGTTCCTGCCCACGCGAGGTCAGGATGCGGCGCAACCGGCCGGTCGCGCCGCGCAGCGAGAGCGGTGCGTTCTCGGCGAGCACCCCGACGCCCGGCGGCAACAGGTCGAACAGCACGCTGCGCGACTCGTCGTCGTTGACGACTGCGGCGAGCACGACCCGGTCTTTCGCACGCGAGATGGCCAGAGCGAACATCCGTAGCTCGTCGTCGAGAACGAGTTTGCGCTCATCGAGCGGCGACTCAGCTCCCGTTGCGGCACGGGCAAGGGCTTGAGGGGACAGCAGCGATCCGCGCGGACGACGGTTCGGCCAGACGCCCTCCTGAAGGCCCGCGACGACGACCGTGTCAAACTCGAGGCCGACCGCTCCCGACGGGGTGGTGATGAATACAGCCTCTTCGGTGCGGGTGGGGGCGATGAGGTCTTCGGCGACCTCGGCTTCGCGCAGATTGGCGAGGAACTCGCTCGCGCGCACGCCGGGGCGCCGCTCGGTGAATCGCTTGGCCGCCGCGAACAGCGCGACGATCCCGTCGAGGTCGCGGTTGGCCTCCGCTGCGGCCAGTCCGGTGCCGAGGGCTTGCTCACGCCAGGGCTTGGCGAGCCGGCTGCGTTCCCAGGCGAGCCAAAGCAGGTCTTCGATAGTGGCATCCGCCGCTGCAGTGCGCAGGACGTCGAGGGTGCCAGCCAGCCGCTCCGCCGCCCGGGCGACGGCCGTATCGATCGTGGCGAACCGGCCGGGAGCTGAGAGTGCTTCGACCAGCAACTCGCTACTCGGCCGAGACCCGCCGGCCACGGCCTCGTCGGTGCGCAGCGCAATCCGCAGGCGACGAAGGCCGATCGGGTCGAGTCCGCCGAACGGACCGACCAGCAGTTCGGTCGCGAGCTCCGGGGTCAGTGGGCTCAGGCCGATACCTACCTCGACGACGGTGACGAGAGCGCGGGCCGCAGCGTCATCCAAAAGCGCCGCCCCGGCGCCGCTGGCGCGCGTCGGCACCTCGGCGAGCGCCAGCGACCGGGCAAGCGACGGCACGAGCGCACCCGACCGCACGATGACCGCGAGTCGCCGCCAGGGAACTCCGGCGATCAGATGCTCTTCGCGCAGCAGCCGCGCGATTGCCGAGGCCATCCTGGCGGGAGTCGATGCTTCGATGCGGGCGAGCGGCGGGCGCGAGCCGGGCTCGCGTTCCGCGGTCGCTCTGCGTTGCGCGCCGGCGAGCGCCGTGCCGACCCGGCTGGTCACCGTTGTGGTGAACCCCCGCAGAACCGAATTCGGTCGATGCGCGGTCTCAAGAACGAGTTCCGCCACCTCGAATCGGCCGCGTTCGCCCCGACCGAGCACGCTCGACAGGCGGCCCAGCGCATCCGGTTCGCCGCCGCGGAAAGCGTTCGCCGAAACATCGGGATCCCCGAACGCGATGACCGGAACTCCCCGTCGTGCGAGCGCCGCGAGCAGCCCGAGGGTCGCCTCAGTCGCCTCGGGCAGGTCATCGACCACAACAAGGCGTAGCCCCGCGACGCGTTCGGCCGAACCTTCACGGTCGTCGAGGATGCGGGCGGCAAATCGCGCCAGTTCGGCTGAGTCGAGCTGCTCCTCGCGTGCCGACGCGATCACGTCGAGGTACTCGCTCCAGAATTCGGATGCCGCTACCCACTCCGGTCGGTTCGTCGCCAGCCCGAGGCGCCGCATCCCGATCGGGTCGAGATCGAGTTCGGTTGCCCGCGCGAACAGATCGCGTAGCTCGGACCGGAAGCGGGGCATCCGTCGCACCTCGGGTGTCAACGGTTCGGGCCAGTCCGGTCCGGTACCCGACTCGATGTGGCCGGCCAGTAGTGCCCCGAGGTCGGCATCCTGTTCGGCACCGGTGACCAGCCGGGGCACGTCGACGCCCGACGCGCGGGCCGCGACGCTGACGATCTCGTAGGCGAACGACAGGCTCGTGCGGGCCATCGGGCCGTCGGTCGGAACGCCCAACCGCAGCGCGATGCGATCCCGAAGTCGAGTCGCCGCCGCCCGGGCGTTCGTGAGCACGACAATCGACGACGGATCCCAGCCCCGCACGAGCACACGATCGGCGACCAGCTCAACGATCGTCGTCGTCTTGCCCGACCCCGCACACCCGAGAACTGCCGCAGAAGCATCGTCAGACAGGGATATCACCGCACGCTGACTGGGATCGAGAACGAGAGAAGCGGCAGGGATGAGACCGGCCCCCGAAAGGTCGCGATCGAAGCCCAGCCCACTCACCAGCTGAACTTATCGGCGAGCGCCGACAGTGGCATCCACTTCTCGTCTTCTTCCGCCGCCAGCGAACCGCGCAAACCTGACCAAGCGCCAAAGACTAATCTTCAAACGTGGACATTCGCATCGGCATCGCCAACTCTCCCCGTGAACTCAGCTTCGAGACATCGCAGTCAGCTGCTGACATCGAGAAGATCGTGTCGGCCGCGCTCGACTCCGACACCAAGTTCATCAAGTTGAGCGACGACAAGGGCAAGATCTACATCGTGCCGACCGCCTCGTTCTCGTACCTTGAGGTCGGCTCAGAGAGTTCCCGCCGCGTGGGCTTCGTGGCCTGATGGAACTCGCCTACGTCACCGTCGTCGGCCTAGGCATCGGCCTGCTGCTGCGCTACCTGCTGCCCGGTCGTCGGATGCACGGCGTCGCCCTCATCCCCGCGATCGGCGCCATCGTTGCAGCCGTGCTCTGGACGGGGCTCACCTGGCTCAGCTTCACGCCCCACGAGCCGTGGATTTGGGTCATCACGTTCGCGGGAACCGTCGGCATCACCCTGATCGTGGATGTCATCGTCTCGCGCGTGCGCATGACTGAGGACGCCCGCGAGCGCCACATGCTTTCCGGCGGTCGCGTCTAGCCAGACGGCTACGAATCAGACGTCTACGAACGCTGACGCTGCGCGCCTGCGTAGACGAAGCCCAGCGCCAGCCCAAACAGAATCGCGCTGACGGCGGCAGTCACAAGCAACACTCCCGAAGTCGGCGATCCGCTGATCAGCCAGGTCCCGACGAAGAAGACGATCCCCGCGACCAGCCCGACCAGCACGGCGCGCCCGGGCATCCCCGCGCGACGGATGATCGGCTGAACGACCGTCACCGCGATGCCGGCGACGATACCGATGACGGCACCGAACACCGCTCCCGCAAGCACGACGGCGACGTTCGAACCCAGTGACCCCGTTGCGCCCAGCGAGAGGATCGTGTTCGCCGCGAAGATCACAGCACCTACGGCGGCACCGATGCCGACGTACCTGAAAGCTGCGGGGTTCACGGGGGCCGGCTACGCCGTCAGGCCGAGGGCATCCATCCGACGCGTGTGCGCCGCGATGAGTTCGGTGAAGATCGGCTCGACGCGCTCGTCGCCGGGTGCCTGACCGCCGATCACCAGGGCGGATCGGGCGACGAGCATCGTGTCGCCGACCAGCCGCCGACCCCACATCGCGAGTCGGGATGCCAAGCGTGGATTGCCGTCGATCGCGTCGCGCAGTTCTTCGACCAACAGACCCTCGGCCTCGTCGTCGGAAAGCAGCGCCGAGATGCGGTCGGAAAGCCCGCCCGGCAGACCGGCCGCGAGTCCTGCGAAGAAGTCGAGCAGGAAGCCGGAGGTGAGATAGCAGGAGATCAGAATCTCGTGCCAGTCATCGCCTTGAGTGCGGCGCTGGAAATCGTCGAGGCCCGCGCGAAACGGTTCCATCGCGTCCGCGGGATCGATTCGTCGGTCGTGAAGTTCGGCCAAAACCGCTTCGTGCACCTCGAGAACCTCGGCGG
>JBDTNW010000053.1:0-7810 GCA_039933575.1 Pseudolysinimonas sp.
GCCCGCGAGCATCGCGCTCGCGATCGGCTTCGGGATGCGGGTGACCGTTCGCGCCAACCATGGCCAGAGGCCGGTGATGACGATGAGCAACCCGCAGAGCAGGAAGGCGCTCACCGCGCTGCGATAGTCGTCGATCCCCTTCGAGGCGAGAATCAGTGCCGCTCCGGGCGTCGACCAGACCAGCGAAATCGGTAGCCGGGTAATCGTGCTGAACGCGACCGTCATCAGCCCCGGTACGAGGCAGAGCACGAGCAATCCCGATGCCGCCTGATCGTCGGTCGCACCAACGTTGTGGAGCCCCGCAATCAACAACGAGAACGAGCTGGCGAACCCGGTGACACCTGCGACGATGCCGGCAAAGACCGGTTGGGCGAGACTCACGGGGCGCATCCACCCGAGCATATTGCCGACGCGCGCTCGTGACGTAGGCCCGTCCGCTGCTCGCCTATACTTGCCAAACACTCACGTTCGAACGAGGTCCAACAGTGCTGTCGACCTTCACGCGGATGCGTGAACACGCCGGGCTGTTTGCGGCGTTCCTGGTCACTGCGTTCCTCGTCTCGGGGCTCCTGGCCGGCGCCAGCGGGTTCCTCGGCCGCCAGGCGACGGACGGCATTCGCACCGACCTCGCCGAGCACACCGGGACGGCGCGCGCCCTGCGATTCGGCCTGCCGCTCGCCGCTGACCCGATCACCCAAGACCGCGATGCGCGCGACATGGTCACTCGGGCGTTCGGCAACCTCGACGCCGGAATCGCCGTCGATCGCACGGTGCAGGGCGTCGTTCCGCTCGCACCCGTGACCGCCGCCGGAGTCGCCGGGGCGCGATCGGTCGTGGCAATGAGCATCCCCGACCTGGAGTCGCGGGCCACCCTGGTTGCCGGCACGTGGCCGTCGGGTTCGGGGCAAGTGACCCTTCAGGCTGGAGCTGCCTCCGCGATCGGCATCGCGCCCGGGGATCGGGTGAGGATCGGCGCCGTCACCCTCGATGTGACCGGAACGTGGGTACTCACCGATCGCCTCGATCCGCGCACTCTCGGTGACCCGCTCCTCGAGACCGGCGCTTCCCGCCTCGACACCGGACCGGTGGTCATCGACGAGTCGGTCTGGGCCGAGCTCGACGTTGACCCCATCGCACAGTGGACCCTGGTGCCCGATGTCGCGCAGTTTGGGGTGGGCGACGTGACAGCCCTGCCGACTGACTGGCGTTACATGACGCGCTCGTGGCGCGGCGACGCGGCCGGTCTTGACGACCTCACAGTCAGTGGCGAGCTGTTGCCGACGTTGGTCACATTGCAGAAGAACGTCGCCGGTCTTGGCGCCGTGCAACCGCTCGGCGTGCTGCTGCTGGCGATCGTTGCGATCGTCACGTTCGCCGAGCTTGCACGCCTCTTGACCACCGTCCGCGCCGCCGAGACCGCGCTGCTCTGGTCGCGGGGCGCCTCGACTCTCACCATCGCCGGCCGGTCGGCCGTTGATGCTGCCGCGGTCACCATCGTCGGTGCACTTCTCGGACTGGCGGCCGCCTGGCTCATCCTGACGACCATCAATCCGGGAAACTACAACGATGGGCCGCTCTCGGGCCTCGGCGCCGGGGCAGCCACCGTTGTCGCTGCCGTGGCGCTGGTGGCGTTCTCGGTTGCGAGATCGGCATCCCGGCAGACCGTACAAGATCCCTCGCGAGCCGCCGAGCGCGCACGGCAGGTCGCCGGGTCAGGGCTCGTGGTGCTCGTCATCTTGGCGGCGACAGTTTCGGTGTCGCAGCTCCTGCTTTATGGCGGGTCGCTCACCCCAACCGCCGACGGCGGACTGGCTGTCGACCCGATCGCGGTGCTCGCGCCGGTGCTGACGCTGATCGCGGTCGTGTTGACCGCGCTGAGTGGTTTTCCCGCGCTCGCTCGAGTGGCCGAGAAGCGCGGGGGCAATGCGGGCATCCGACGCCTTCTCGCTCTGCGCAACGTCGCGCGGCGTCCCGCATTGGGTGCCGCCTCGCTGCTCCTCGTCGCCGTCGCGGTGGCCGGTCTGACCTTGGCTGCGGGTTACCAGGCGACGTGGTCGGCCGCCTTCGACGTCGGGTCGCGGCTCTCCACCGGCGATGACCTTCGGGTGACCTCCGACTCCGAAATCGACACCCCGACTGTCGACGCCCTGCGCGCGGTCGACGGCGTGGATTCGGTCACCGCACTCGACCACGCAGCTGTCCAACTCGGCACTGACAACGGGGTTCTCGTCTCCGTCTCTTCGGATGCCTTCGCCGCGGTCGCCGCGGCCCTTCCCCCGTCGCTCGGCTTTGCCACTGTCGCCGATGCCATCCGGCCCAGCATCCCTGGTCCTGTCCTCCCCGATGGCACGACCGGTTTGCAGCTGACAGTCTCGACCCACGGTCTCACGGTCGATCCGGCGCTCGCGATCCACCTGCGGGACTCGGGGGGCATCACGCGAGTGCTGGCGCTGACGCGTGTCGCGGGAACCCCCTCGACGTACGTGTTAGTGGTGCCGAAGACGCTGGGCAGCCTTTCGCCCCTACAGATCGTCGCGATCGACGTCTCGATCGCGCCGGGGACAGCACTCGACGCCCTCGACGACAGCCTCACGCTCGCCACCCTGGTGGCCACGACCGACGTGGGGAAAGTCGATCTGGACCTCGGGGGCCGCTGGGAGGCCGCGTCTCCAACCCCGCAGCTGTCGACTCCCCTCTTGACGCCCGCCCGACCCGGATTCCGCTTCGACGCACAGAGCATCGGGGCCCGATTGATCCCGATCCCCTCCGCCGTTGACGCCGTGCGGGCCGTCATTTCGCAGAAGGTGGCCCACGACTACCGCCTCGGTACTGGCGACCATTTCACAGTCACGCTGGTGACCAGCGGCCGAGAGCTGTTCCTGGTCGTTGCAGGGGTGGTGCCCGTCATTCCATCCGCCGACGCAGAGTCGGCCATCCTCATCGATGCGAGAGCGCTGCAAGCCAATGCACTCGAGCGAAACGCAGCTCCTGAGGGTCCGCGCTCGCTGTGGATCGCGAGCGCCCACCCGGATGCCGTGGCCGGGGCGATCCGCCCATTGCTGCCGGCAAACGCATCCATCGCCACGGTCACCGACCCGGGCGCTCACACCGTGTTGGGTGCCGCGGCGACCTCACTGTGGCTGGCCGGCGGGGGCTGCGGCATCCTCGCCATCGTCGGGGTTGCTGCTTCGGGCCGGGCCCTGCGCCGCGAACGTCGCGACGACATCGCCGTGTTGCGGGCGCTCGGTCTCTCGTCCCGTGACCAGGCCGCCATCAGGCGTCGGGAACTGAGCATCGTCTCCCTCGCGGGGGTGGTCGCCGGGGTGGCGGCTGGACTGGCGACGATCCTGCTCACAGTGCCCCCGCTGGCCCGATCGGCAGTTCCCGGTGTCACGGCGGGGATCGGCACCCCCCTGGTTGTGGACTTTGTCGCCTGGGGATTCGCTCTCGCCGTTCTCGCAGTGTCGCTCGGCATCGTGATCGCAGTCCTCGCCGGTTCCGTCGCGGTCGAAGCCCGGAATGCGCGCCGAGAGGAAAACCGATGAGCAGACTCGGCACCTTCGCGCTGTTGAACCGCCACCTCGGCTCCGGCCGAGTGGCCTCGCTCCTCGTCGCGGCGCTCGTCGGCGTCGCGGTTCTCGCGACAGTGCTCGCTCCTCGCGCCTTGGCGGTCGTCGCGCGGGACGAGTTGCACGCTGATTTGGCCGCCCGCTCGCCCGTGCTTGTCGATATCAATGGCTCGGGGGACATGACCTTCCGGCCGTCGACCGCGAGCGGAACGATCGCCGAGCGGGTATCGGAACTCGACAAAGTGATCGCGACCCTCCCGAGGATCCTTCCCGATCCTCTGGGAACCGCGACCGGCACGCCGCAATGGGTCAGCCGCACCACTCCCGCCGACGCGATCCTTCCCGGGGTGCCCCGCCTGCGCGTGCTGGCCGACCTCGTGCTCGACCTGCATTGGATGGATCGGGTGACCTTCACTGCGGGGTCGGCACCGGCCGTGCGAGACGCCCACGCCACTCCCGACGTACCACTCGAGGTCGCCATCTCAGCAGCAACCGCTCAGGCAACGGGGCTGAAGCCGGGCGACCACGTCGGCTACCAACTGGTCCCCCTCGTCATCGCGGGGATCTACCAACCTCTCGACCCCTCCGACCGGTACTGGGCTCACCAACCCGACCTGGCGACCCCGAACGTGGCGCCCGCCGCCGGCGGCTTTCCCACGGTGAGCGCCGGCTTCTACCTGGCGACCGAGTCGGCGGGCGGTTTCACCGACGACTTCAGCAGCGGGGCCCTGACTGTCTGGATCCCGATCGACGGCACCGCGGTCGACTATGACGACGCCGACCTCGTCGCGACCGAGGCGAGCGCCGTCGGGACGAACCCGAGTTTCCTTCCGTACGACGGTTACCTCCAACTTCAGAGCGCGCTCGGGGACAGCATCCAGCTGGTCGTGGCGCGGGTCACGACCATCACGGCGCTGCTCGCCCTCAGCCTTTCGGGGCTCCTCGGGGTGCTGCTTGCCGTGTTCGCGCTTGGCGTGCGGATGATCATTACCCGCCGCGCGGCGGCCCTCTCGCTTGCGGCGGCGCGGGGGGCGAGCGGTCTGCAACTGCGTTCCGTGATGGGACTGGAGGCCGCTCTGATCTCGATCCCGGCGGGGATCATCGGCGCTGTGTTGGGACTGCTGCTCCTGCCCGAACCGCTCGTCGGCGCAACCGCTGTCGTCGCCTGGATCCTGCCGGCGGCGATCGCGGTCTCACCGATCGTTCTGTCGCTGGCGTTCACCGCGCCGCGCGGGTTGCGTCCATCCCGCGGCGACCTCCGGGTGCGCGGACGTTCCCGCGCCCGAGGGATCGCCGAACTTGCCGTGGTCGGCATGGCCGCCATGTCGCTGTTGCTCCTCTCCCGCCGCGGCCTGGCGACCTCCGCCGCCACGGTGGGCGTCGACCCGCTCCTGAGCGCGACGCCGCTCCTGCTTGCCCTCGCCGTCTGCGTCATCGTCCTGCGTCTTTACCCGCTCCCGTTGCTCGCGTTGCAGCGGGTTTTCCGGCGGCGGGATGGCGCGGTCGGCCTGCTCGGGGCGTCCCGCGCGATCCGCGACCCCGCCCTCGGATTCGCGACCGCGCTCGCCCTCGTGGTCGGCGTTTCGGTCATCGTCTTCTCGACGATCTTCGTCGGGACGCTTCGGGGAGGCGTAGAACAGTCGGCCCGGGACGCTGTCGGTGCCGACGTGAGAGTCGTGGCAACAGCGCTGGATGCCGAAACGGTTCACACGATCGGTCAGGTCGCCGGGGTGAAGTCGGCGGCGGCGCTCACAGTTCTGGATGCCGTGGACTTCGTGCATGACAACCGTCCGCGACAGGTCACTGTCGTCATCGCCGACACGGCGGCCCTCCACGCGATACGCCCCGACATCCCGGTGATCGATCACGGTACCGGGCCGGTGCCGGTTCTCGTCTCGGATGACTGGAGCAGCGCCGTCCAGGGGGCGGACTCGAAGTTGGCCGGCAGCGACATCGCAATTACGGGTGTGCTGCCCGCGGGGGCGCTGCCCGGGATCGGGCACGACTGGCTCCTGGTCGACGCCGCGTCCGTTGACCAACTGGGGTTCGCGGTGTCATCGACGCAGTACCTGTTGATCACCGTCGAGCCTGGCGCCGACTCGGCAGTTGTTGGGTCGGCGGTCCGTGACGTCGTCGACGGGGTCGCGGGCTCGAACGCGACGGTCGATGACATCGTGACCGAACTTCGCACGATGCGCACCCCGGTCATCGTCAGTCTCGAGAACGCCCTGCTGCTCGCGGCTGCCGCCGCCCTCGCTCTCACCGTGCTGACGATCGTGCTCGCCTCGGTGACCGTTGCGACCGCTCGCAACCGCATGATCGGCGTGCTGCGCATGATCGGGATGTCGCCTCGCCAGCTGCGCGGAGTGGTCGCCTGGGAGCTGGGCCCGCTTGCAGTCACGGCCATTGTGGTCGGCGTCGCGCTCGGAGCGGTTCTGACCGCGATTGTGACCGGAGTCGTCGACCTTCGGCCGTTCGTGGGGGGCAACGTTCAGCCCCGAATCGTCATCGAGCCGTTGTGGATCCTCGCGGGCGTCGGCGCATTCGCGGTCGCCGTCGTGGTGGCTGCGGCGATTGCCGGAGCAGTAGGACGGCGGGTCGCCCCTGCGGGTGCCGTCAAGATGGGAGAAGGATGAGCACGCAGACAGCGCAGCCGCAGATTGAGTGCACCGACCTGGTGCGCATCTTTTCGGCGGAAGGCGTTGAGGTGCAAGCCCTCCAAGGGCTGACCCTCACCGTCGACCGCGGCGAACTCACGGCCATCATCGGCGCGTCAGGGTCGGGCAAGTCGACACTGCTCGCCATCCTGTCGGGTCTCGACGTGCCGACCGCAGGCAAGGCGCGGGTCGCCGGGCATGACCTGCTCGCGATGGGGTCGCGCGAACGCACGCGCTATCGCCGCCACGTCGCCGGATTCGTTTGGCAGCAGACGGCTCGCAACCTGTTGCCCTACTTCACTGCGGCGCAGAACATCGCCACTCCGTTGGCAATCGCTTCTCCGTTTGCTGCCATCGGTCGCCGTCGCGACCGGGCCGCACGAGTCGACGAACTGCTGGATCTTCTCGATGTCTCCGACGTGCGCGACCGGCTGCCGTCGCAGATGTCGGGCGGCCAACAGCAGCGCGTTGCAATCGCCGTGGCGCTGGCCAACTCGCCCGAGGTGCTATTCACCGACGAACCGACCGGCGAACTCGACGGAGTGAACTCGCAGCGGGTATTCGACGCGCTGCGTGACGTGAACGAGCGGCTCGGGGTGACGATCGTCATCGTGACTCATGACCAGAGCGTGTCGACCCAGGTACGTCGTACGGTGCAGATCCGCGACGGACGAACCTCGACCGAGGTGTTGCGCAGCACGTCCCGCGATGAGCATGGCGTCGAGCAGCAGGTGGCTCGCGAATACGCCGTGCTCGACCGGGTCGGCCGACTGCAACTCCCTCAGGAGTACCTGACTCGCCTCTCGATGCGCCACCGGGTGCGGCTTGAACTCGAGTCGGACCACGTGCAGGTGCACCCCTCCGGTGACGACGACTCTGCCGGTCAGGACTCGGGCGGCAAGGACTCGGGCAGTAAGAACAAGGAGACCCCGTGACGACGACGACCGAGAAACTCACGACTGACACGGATGTCGTGGTGCTGCGCGGCGAGAATCTCACGCGCACCTACGGCTCAGGTTCGACCGCGACCCATGCCCTGCGCGGCGTCACCGTCGACGTGCACGCCGGCGAACTCGTCGTGTTGCGCGGACCCTCGGGCTCGGGCAAGACAACACTCCTCAACCTGCTCGGGGGTCTCGACGTGCCCACCTCGGGCACCGTCCGACTCGGCGACCACGCCATCACCGGCGCCTCGGAGAGTGAACTCGTGGAGTTGCGTCGCCACGAACTGGGGTTCGTCTTCCAGGGTTTCGCTCTGCTTCCGGTGCTGTCGGCGCTCGAGAACGTCGAACTGCCGATGCGGATCGCCGGGGTTCCGGGACCCGAGCGAATGGCGCGCACCGCAGAACTTCTCGCGGCAGTCGGGCTCGCCGATCACGCCGAACAGCGACCCGATGAACTCTCCGGCGGTCAGCAGCAGCGCCTCGGAATCGCCCGTGCGCTCGCCAACGAACCGCGGCTGCTCATCGCCGACGAACCGACCGGTCAGTTGGACTCGACCAACGCCGAGACGATGATGGCGCTCATCGCGGCGCTGGTGCACGATCGCGGAGTCGCGGCCATCGTCTCAACCCACGACCCGAA
>JBDTNW010000054.1:0-7695 GCA_039933575.1 Pseudolysinimonas sp.
GCAACCGCTACCAGGGGCAGCGCGGGCCGACGGCATCCCGATCGTTCCAGAACTTCCACCGCACCGACGTCACGACGACGGATGCCGGGTCACCGGGCAACTAGCCGCGCAACTCAGACCGTCTCGGCCGACACGATGATGGGCAGCGTGCCCTTCACGTAGTAGACCCGGTAGCGCTGGCCGTCGGAGAACACGCCGAGTTGGGCGGCGGTCGAGAGCGGGAAGGTCACCGACCCGACCTTGAGTCGGTAGGTGCTCATGCTGAGTGCGTCGTCGCCGATGCTGGCTTCGCCCTCTTTGGTCTTCGCCTCACCCTCGGTCATCAGCACTGCACCGTCGAGGCGGTTCAACTTGCGACGCGATCGCATGAGCGAGAACCCCATGATTCCGGCGACGACGACGATCACCAACACGATGATCCCCGGCGGCACCGCCGAGGAGTTGGCCGGTTGCGGTGCAAGCAGCGGCGGGATCACGATCACCCCGATCACGATCAGGATGACGCCAAAGATCGCGCCGAAGACCAGGTTCATGACCTGGCTTTGACCTTTCGCCTTGGTCATCTTCGTCTGCTGCGTCGGTGAGAGCTTGCCCGCTCGGTTGGTGGCGAGGTCGGCTTCGGTGAATCCCCACGTCGCGCGAAGCGCGTCATCCGTCATGCCGTCATCGTCGTCCACGTGAGCGTGTTGGTCAACGCCCGAAAGTCTCATGCTCGCAATACGCTCAGCGAGTGGATGACTTCGCGGCCCTACTGATTGCCGAAGAGCCTGCCGCCGGGGTGCCCGACCTCTTCGGCCGGTTGATCGGGTCGTGGCGCGTGAACAATCGGTCGCTCGACGAGGCGTCGGGGGTCTGGTCTGAGGCCGAGTTCACCTGGACCTTTGTGAGAACCCTCGACGGGCTCGGCGTGCAAGACCTCATCGTGCTCGCCGATGGCTCGATCGCCGGCACGTCCGTGCGCGCTTGGGATGCCGACGCCGAAGTGTGGCGAGTCTCCTGGTTCGGCGTTCGCGGCCGAAATTTCGGCTCCTTCGTCGCTCGGCCGGAGGGGGCCGACGGCATCCGGCTCGAGGGTTCAGGACAGGACGGCCGCGCGTTGCTCTGGCAGTTCTCCGACATCCAGGCCGATGGTTTCAGCTGGGACGGTCAGGTCGAGACGTCGGCGGGATGGCTGCACGAACAGGACATGGATGCCGTCAGGCAGTCGGGTCCCACTGTTGCAACTGCAGCACCAGCCACGGACTGAACGCGAACGGCGCCGCGGATACCGCCTTCACGAGGTCGCCCGGTTTCACCCAGGCCCAGTCGTCGACCTCATCCGGCCGTGGCATCGGGTCGTCGCGCGCGAGCGACCGGTAGACCGGGCAGATCTCGTTCTCGACGACGCCGCCGGCATCCACTGCCCTATATCGAAAGTCGGGCAGCACCACCTCGAGGTCGTGGATGGGGAGGGCGAGTTCGCGCAGACCGCGTCGGTAGACGGCATCCAGACGGTCTTCGCCGGGAGCCGGGTGGCCGCAGAACGCGTTCGTCCAGACGCCGGGAAAGGCGGCCTTGCCGAGTGCGCGACGGGTGACGAGCATGCGGCCGCGGGCGTCGAAGACGTGACACGAGAAGGCCAGATGCAGCGGGGTGTCGTCGCCGTGCACGGTGGCCTTGTCGGCGGTTCCGATCGGTTCGCCCGTTTCGGAGAGCAGAATGACCTGCTCCGGGAACGAACCTGAGGGCTCCGACATGCCGCCTGTAGTCTGCCTGAATGGATGCTGGACTCGCGGTCGCCGCCGAGCGGCAGTCGCAAGTTGACGCCGTTTTGGCGCGCCTGTTCAGCCTATCCCGCAAGCGTGCGGAGCCCCTGGGGCCTACCTATGTCGAGCTGTGGCGACAGATCGAGGCATCGACCACCGGCGGGAAGCGCTTCCGGCCGCGCATGGTCTTCGCCGCGTACGAGGCTCTCGGCGGAACCGATCACGAAACGGCCGCCAACGTCGGAGCCGCCTTCGAGCTGCTGCACACTGCGCTGTGTCTGCACGACGACGTCATCGACCGCGACTTCGCGAGGCGCGGAACGCCCAACGTCGCCGGGGTCTATCGTGACGAGGCACTCGCCGCCGGAGTCGAACTGGTGGCCGCCGAGCACCACGGGTCAAGCGCAGCAGTCATCGCGGGCGACCTGGCACTCTTTAACGCGTACCGGCTGATCGACCGCAGCGGCGTCGGCGATGAGGTGCGCGCCCGCCTGCTCGAAATCATGGATGACGCCCTCTTTGCCAGCGCGGCCGGCGAACTCATCGACATCGACTTCGCGTTGAAGCCCGAAGATCCTCACGTCGACGACATCCTCAGCATGGAACGGCTGAAAACGGCGGTCTACTCGTTCGAAGGTCCACTTCAGGCCGGGGCGATCCTCGCCGGCGCCGACGAAGAGATCATCGCCACTCTCGGTGAGTTCGGCCGCGAGATTGGCATCGCCTACCAGTTGGTCGACGACGTGCTCGGGGTGTTCGGCGCCGAAGCCGAGACCGGCAAGACCACCATCGGCGACCTGCGGGAGGGCAAGCGAACAGTGCTCATCGCCTACGCCGCCTCCGCCCGCGGTTGGGATGAACTCGCTCCACTGTTCGGCGATCCCTCGCTGACGGATGCGGACGCCGCCCGGCTGCGCGCTCACCTCGTCGACTCCGGGGCCCGCGCCTTCGGTGAGGGGCTCGCCCGCTATTACGCGAATCGCGCTGTCGCCCGGCTGGTCGAGCCGCACATCCCCGCCAGCCTGCGCGCCGAACTGCACCCGGTCGCCGACGCTGTACTCGGGCGCGTGAAATGAAGAAGAACGACGGTGGCCCGCGGCTCGATCTCTATGGGTCGGTCGCCGAGCAGACGGCGTCTCTCGTCATCCGTCGGTATTCCACCTCGTTCGGGATGGCGTCCCGCCTTCTCGGAGTCGGCATCCGTCAGTCGGTCGAGAACATCTACGCGCTGGTGCGGGTCGCCGACGAGGTCGTCGACGGCGGCGCCGAGGAGGCCGGTGTCGGAGTGTTGGTCGCCGGTCGCATCCTGAACGAGTTGGAGGCCGAGACCGAGCGCGCTCTCGACGAGGGGTATAGCGCCAACCTCGTCGTGCATGCTTTCGCGCGCACCGCACGGGATGCCGACTTCGGTTCTGAGTTGACCCGTCCGTTCTTCGCCTCGATGCGCGCTGACCTCACCGCGACCGAGCACGACGCCGCGAGTTTCGCCGCCTACGTCTACGGTTCGGCCGAAGTGGTCGGGCTGATGTGCCTGCGGGTTTTCGTGCGCGATGCGGCCGTGCCGTATACGTCTGACGAGCTGGAAACCCTCGAGACCGGAGCCCGCGCACTCGGAGCCGCGTTTCAGAAGGTGAACTTTCTGCGCGACCTGGCGGCCGACCACGACACGCTCGGCCGCAGCTACTTTCCGGGAATCGACGTCGCGCATTTGACCGAGGATGAGAAGGTGCGACTTCTCGACGACATCGACCACGATCTGGAGGTTGCCGCGCGCACTCTGCCGCTGCTTCCGACGAGTTCGCGGCGGGCGGTCGCGCTCGCGCAACGACTGTTTGCCGAACTTTCGCGCCGCATCCGGCGCACTCCGGCATCCAAGCTGGTGCGCACCCGGGTGCGCGTGCCCGATCCGGTGAAACTGCGCATCGCGCTGGGCGTGGCGACGATGACCGGGGGCCGAGCATGAGCCGCGTTGCGATCATCGGCGGCGGAATCGGCGGGCTTGCAACGGCCGCGCTACTCGCGAGCGAAGGCCACGACGTCGTGCTGCTGGAGCGCAACGAGACGGTCGGGGGTCGGGCCGGATCGTGGGAACGCGACGGCTTCCGCTTCGACACCGGCCCGTCGTGGTACCTCATGCCTGAAGTGTTCGACCACTTCTACCGGTTGATGGGCACAACGGCGGCCGACCAACTCGACCTCGTGCAGCTCGATCCGGGCTACCGGGTCTACGCCGAGGGTCAGCCCGAACCGCTCGACGTCGCAGCAGACGTGCAAGAGACGCTCCAGACGTTTGAAGCCCTGGAACGCGGATCGGCGCTCAAGGTCGCAAAGTATCTCGACCGCGCGAAGGAGATCTACGATCTCGCCATTGCGCGTTTTCTGTACACGACCTTCGCGCGGTTCGGGCCGGTATTCGACGGGGATGTCACGTCGAAGGGCGGGCGACTCGGCCGCCTGTTGCTCGAACCCCTCGACCGGCTGGTGAAGCGCACGGTGCGCGACTCGCGACTGCGGCAGGTGCTCGGCTATCCCGCGGTCTTCCTCGGTTCAGCGCCCGCGCTCACCCCGAGCATGTACTCGCTGATGAGCCACCTCGACTTAGTCGACGGTGTGTACTACCCGGTCGGTGGCTTTACCAAGGTGATCGACTCAGTAGCGACTCTCGCGACGGATGCCGGAGCAGAGCTGCGCACCGGCGTCGAGGTGCGGCGGATTCTGGTGACCAACGGCGCCGCTGTCGGGGTTGAGGTTCTCGGGCCGAACGGTGTCGACTTCATCGACGCCGACCTCGTGATCTCCGGTGCCGACTTGCACCACACCGAAACCCAACTGCTCGACGATCCCGCAATGCGCAGCTACCCCGAGGAGTACTGGAGCAAAGCGGTCGCCGGCCCGAGCGCACTTCTCGTGCTGCTCGGCATCGAGGGCGATCTGCCGAAGCTCGAGCATCACACGTTGTTCTTCGCCAAAGCCTGGGCCGAAAACTTCGAGGCGATCTTCGGCTCCCACCCGCGGGTGCCCGGCACGCCGTCGTTCTACGTCTGCAAACCGAGCGGCGTCGATCCGTCGGTCGCGCCCGAGGGCACTGAAAACGTGTTCGTGCTGGTGCCGCTGCCGGCGGATCCCGGCCTCGGACACGGCGGCGTCGACGGCGCAGGCGACCCGGCGATCGAGGCGCTCGCCGATGAGGTCATTGCCCGGATGGCGGACTGGGCCGGCATCCCGGATCTCGCCTCGCGCATTGTGCTGCGCCGCACCATCGGGCCAGCCGACTTCGTCGACACGCTGCATGCCTGGAAGGGCACCGCGCTCGGGCCGGCGCACACCCTGCGGCAGAGCGCGTTCTTCCGACCTGGCAACAAGAGCAAGAAGGTCGACAACCTGTACTACGTCGGCTCGTCGACGATCCCGGGGATCGGGTTGCCGATGTGCCTCATCTCGGCGGAACTCATCGTGAAGCGGTTGCGCGGCGATACCTCTGCCGGTCCGCTGCCCGAGCCGTTGCGCGCCGGCACGAGACTCGCGACCTCGACAGCGCGCGCGTGAGCTTCCTCTACCTCGCCGGCCTACTGGTCGCGCTGACCGGAATGCTGGTTCTGGATGCCCGCTTCCGCCTGTTCTTCTGGATCGCCCCGGTGCGCGCGGCGATCACCCTCGCGCTCGGGATCGCGTTCTTCCTCGCCTGGGACGTCGCCGGGATCTCGCTCGGCATCTTCTTTCGTGGCAACCCCGGCATCCTCACCGGGGTGTTGATCGGCCCCGAGTTGCCGCTCGAGGAGGTCTTCTTCCTCGCCCTCCTCTGCTACCTCACGATGAACGCGTTCGCTGCCGCCGTTCGTTGGTTGAGTAGCCGACAAGGTCGGCGTATCGAAACCGAGCCCCAATGACTTACTGGGCCCTGAACGCGGTCTTTCTGGGTGTCGTTGCCGTGGCCGCGGCCGCGGCACTCCTGACCCGACGATCTCCCCGCTGGCGGGCGGTCGGGCTGGCTGCCATCCCGCTGCTGATCCTCACCGTGGTCTTCGACAACGTGCTGGTCGGCACCGGCATCGTGGGTTACTCCCCCGACCGGATCAGCGGCATCCTGATCGGCGTCGCACCCGTAGAGGACTTCTGTTACGCGATCGCCGCCCTCGTTTTGCTGCCGTCACTCTGGTCATTGCTCACCCCTCGGAGGGTGTCTTCGTGATCCGCGCGCTCTTCCTCACCAGCCGGCCGCTGAGTTGGGTGAACACGGCCTTCCCCTTTGCGGCGGCCTACCTGATGACCACGCGGCAGGTCGACGCGACCCTGATCGTCGGAACCCTGTTCTTTCTCATCCCGTACAACTTCGCGATGTACGGGATCAACGACGTCTTCGACTACGAGTCCGATCTCCGCAACCCGCGCAAGGGCGGGGTCGAGGGTGCCCTGCTCGACCCGAAGTGGCACCGGCTCGTGCTCTGGCTGTCGGGCATCTTGGCGCTGCCGTTCGTCGTCTACCTGGTGGTTGTCGGCGGGCCGGCATCCTGGATCGCTCTCGCGATCAGCCTGTTCGCGGTTGTCGCGTATTCGGCGAAGGGGCTGCGCTTCAAGGAGCGTCCGTTCCTCGACTCGCTCACCTCGGCCACCCACTTCGTCTCGCCCGCGGTCTACGGCTTACTGCTCGCGGGGGCCACCTTCACGTCCGGCCTGTATGCGTTGCTCACCGCGTTCTTCCTGTGGGGTGCGGCCTCGCACGCGTTCGGAGCGGTTCAGGATGTCGGGGCCGACCGAGACGGCGGCATCGGCTCGGTTGCGACCGTGATCGGCGCTCGCCGCACGGTGCGGCTGTCGGTGACGCTGTACCTGCTGGCCGGCATCCTGTTGCTCGCAACCGAGTGGCCAGGCCCGCTCGCCGCGGTTCTCGCCCTGCCCTATGTCGTCAACGCCCTGCCGTGGTGGAACGTGACCGACGAAGCGGCGCCCTCCGCGAATCGCGGGTGGCGCCGCTTCCTGTGGCTCAACTTCGTGACCGGATTCGCCGTCACGATGCTGCTGATCGCCTATGTCCTCGTGCGATCAACGGCGGCCAGTGCCTACTGACTTCGGAGGTCAGCCGTGGTTACGGCCGTACTCGAAGCTGTAAGCCCATTTGCCGTCGTAGGCCCGCTGATAACACCCTTGGGTGATGGTCGACCCGCCTAGCTGTCGCCCGTAGGCCGACCAGGCGCAGTCGCTGTAAGTCGCGAAACCGGTGACGTACCAGGCGAATGCCGGCGCAGCGACGCCGAAGACGAGACCTCCGGCGGTGAGAAGCCCCGCCAGTCCCAGTGCGATCCTCTTCTTCATTCGTCAGTTCCTTCCCTGTAGTGGAGTTCCACGATAGCCCTGCAGCGAGTTGAAATGAGCGCGCCTCACGATAAACGTCCATTTCGCATCGGCCCGCTGGGTGGCGCCGCTTCCTGTGGCTCAACTTCGCCACCGGATTCGCGGTCACGATGCTGCTGATCGCCTCGGTGCTGACGAGCCGGTAGCCGTCCCCGTACGCGGGCTGCCCTGATGCTCAGTGCGACCGCCGCGATCGCGACGAGCGCGACGGCGACCGTGGCCGACAGGATGGGAGCCGACGGTCGCACGATCGACTCGCCCGACAGGGCTTGAACGGTGACGATCGCGACAACTGCGACGGCCGAGCACGCGGCGATCGCGACGAGTCGGAAGCGCAGCATCCCGTCGCGCAGAAGCGGAACGCGGCGGGCCAGCAGTTCGAGCCCGATCGCCAGCAGCAACATCGCTTGCAGGGTGTGCATCCCGAGGAAGTGCGGGATGCGAAGGTCGCCCGCCACGGTGCTCCAGCCGAGAAGGGGGAGACCCGGCCCGCCATCCGGGATGCCGACCGCGTGGGCACCGGCGATGCCCTGGTAGTTCGAGAGTTGATCCGCATTCGGCCCGGTCATCAGGAACGCGAGGCCCATCCCGATGAGGGCGA
>JBDTNW010000055.1:0-7669 GCA_039933575.1 Pseudolysinimonas sp.
CATCACGGGATGTCGGGGATGTTTGCCGGCATCCCGGTGTCGGTCGCTGCGGCCACCTGCTACACGATCGACGCGAGCGCCCCGGTCGGCAGCCTGCTCGGCGTCGACGGCGCCCAGTCGATCAATCTCGTGCACATCTACGACGACCAGATTCTGCACACGGTCGTGCCTGCGTTCGAGACGCGACCGGTGTCAGGGTTCCCCGATTCAGTGCTCGGAGCCCTTGCCGCGCTGTCGCCCGAGGACCGCATCCAGGCGTTCTCCAACAAGAGATCGACCTTCAACCGCGCCGAAGTCGAGTCGAGCGCCGCCTCCGAGTAGCCGGCTTGCACGGCGATTCTCGAGCGGTCGGGCTGTCGGCCGCGCGACCATAGAGGCGTGGATCTGCTCGTGGCGATCGACGGCTACGCCCGTCACCTCGAGCTCGACCGCGGGTTCAGCGTTCACACCCTGCGGGCCTACCGCAGCGACCTCGCCGACCTCGCCGGGTTCGCCGCGACCACCGGGGTCGACGATTCCGCCGGGATCGACCTCGAACTTCTGCGCGGCTGGCTGTGGCGCGGGTCGACGTCGGGGCTTGCGAAGTCAACGCTCGCCCGGCACAGTGCCGCGGCCCGTGGATTCACGAAGTGGCTGGCGGCGAGCGGCTGGTCGGATGGCGACCCGGGCCACCGGCTGAAGGCACCGCGCGCCGACCGGCATCTTCCGCGCGTGCTCACCCGCACCCAGGTCGACGGGTTGCTCGACGGTCTCGCCGAGAGGGCTGCGATTGGGGAGCCCGCCGACGTGCGCGACCTCGCGATCATCGAGCTGCTCTACGCCTCGGCGCTGCGGGTGAGCGAGGTGGTGGGGGCGCGGGTCGCCGACCTTGATCGCGAGCGGATGACGGTGAAGGTTCTCGGAAAGGGTGACAAAGAGCGGGTGGTGCCCTTCGGCATCCCGGCCCGACGTGCGCTCGATGGGTATCTTGACGGCACCCGGCCAGCGCTGCTTGACGGTCGGGTCGACCCGGGCACGATCTTTCTCGGTGCCCGCGGCACGTCAATGAGTACGCGTGCGGTGTACCAGCTCGTCGCGGGGCTGCTCGTCGACCTTCCCGGCTCCGGCCCGGCGGGCCCGCACGCGTTTCGCCACACCGCGGCGACCCACCTGCTCGATGGGGGCGCCGACCTGCGGGCCGTGCAAGAGCTGCTCGGCCACGCCAGCCTCGCGACGACGCAGATCTATACCCACGTTTCGGCCGAGCGGCTCAAGGAGTCGTACCGGCTCGCACATCCACGCGCCTAATCGTCGAGTGGATCTAGTCGTCGAGCGGGTAGAGCACTGCGCGCTCGAGACCGCCGAGGAACAGCAGCGGGTTGACGTACTCGCCGTCGATCCGCGCACCGAGGTGCAGGCACGGCGTCGCGCAATGTCCGGCCAGCAGGATGCCGATCACCTCGCCACGCGTCACCCGATCACCGGTCGCGACGAGAGGCTGAACCGGCTCGAACGACGACAGCACCCCGCGGGCGTGTTCGATCGAGATCACCGGCCGATCGACGACCACCCCGGCGAAGTGCACCACCCCGTCGGCGGGGGACCGCACCTCGGTGCCCAGGTCGGCGCGAATGTCGATGCCGCGGTGTCCGGTCGAGTACGGCGTCGCGGGCGCAACGTACGGACGGGCCAGCACGTGCGGCGATGGCACCGGCCAGGCCCAGAGCGCAGCCACGAGTAGCCCCACGAGGAGCCGACGGTTGCGCATCCCCACACTCTCGCCAGTTTCCGCAGGCTCGGGTGCTGGGTGGCGGGCGACCGGGGATCGCCCGCCATCCAGCGGTGCGGGGGAGGACTCAGAACACCTCCGCCAGTGCCCGCGCAAAGAGTTCGTCGGCATTCGCTTCGATCAGTCCGCGCCGCACGAACCAGTCGCACACGTTGCGACAGTCGCGTTCCAGCAGGGCGAGACCGTTCGGGTTGCTCACGACATCCACGAGTTGCGGGAGGTCGATCGCGATCACCCGACCGTGATGCACGAGCAGGTTGTACGGCGAGAGGTCGCCGTGAGCGTGGCCGGCCCGGGCGAACCCGAGCAGAATCTCGGAGGTCTGCGCGAACAGGTCGGCGAGTTCACCGCCCGAGGCGTGGGATGACGACATCCGAGGTGCCGCGACGAGGCCGTCGCCGATGAACTCCATCAGCATTTCGGTACCCGAGACCTGCACGGGGTAGGGCACGGCGATGCCGAGTTCGTACATCCGCGACAGGGCGCCGAACTCGGCTCCCGACCAGGTGACCGCGGCCAGCGCGACGCCGTAGGTCGTGCCACGTTCGATCGCGCGCTGGTCGCGGCTTCGACGCACCTGGCGGCCCTCTTGGTAGATCGTCGAGCGATGAAAGTCGCGGTGGTCGCGCCCCCGGTACCGTTTGGCGGCCATCACGACTCCCGCAGACCCCGGAACAGCGCGCTCGATGAGGAAGACATCCGCTTCCTTGCCGGTTTTCAAGATGCCGAGTTCGGTATCCATCGCCGCGGAGGCGGTAATGACCCAGTCGGGTCTCGGCAGAGGTCCGCGTTCAGACGGAGTCGTCGCGGGCCAGGTGGACCAGCGTTGTCCGGCGTCGGGTTTGACGTCGGCGAGAGTGAAAGTGGGAACGACGAAGTCGTCGCCGAAAAACGAAGAGGTCACGATGTGCTCCAGATGGGAGACCACCGCAGAACGACTAGAGGGCGGTGGCCTCGCGGATGAGGTTCGGGGTGCAGTGGGTCGGGGTGCACAGACCGACAAAGACGTTGTTCACGGGACCCTCCTTCGCTCATCGAGGCCGCGGCAGTCGCGGACGGGCCCAGCGTAGTCCCCAACGGCTGCCGCTGCTACACTCAAATCCGCACTCTGTCCGCAGAGTGACTTCGCGTGCCTACAGCGCCTCACGGCGTGGCCCACTCCCTCAGTCCATGCTCGTCCTGGTTTCAGGGCGGGAATGGCGGATGTGCGCCCAGGCACCAGGGATTCCGGCCACCGGTCGGAATCGACACAACTGAGAACTGCAGCACGGCGTCAGTCTGCTGCCAAAAAGGAGAACGGCCATGGCCGTCGTCACCATTCGCCAGCTGCTCGACAGCGGCGTGCACTTCGGACACCAGACCCGCCGGTGGAACCCGAAAGTCAAGCGCTTCATCCTGACCGAGCGCTCCGGCATCCACATCATCGACCTTCAGCAGTCGCTGGGGTATATCGACAAGGCTTACGAGTTCGTCAAAGAGACGGTCGCTCACGGTGGCACGATCCTCTTCGTCGGCACCAAGAAGCAGGCTCAAGAGACCGTCGCCGAGCAGGCACAGCGTGTCGGCCAGCCGTTCGTCAACCAGCGTTGGCTCGGTGGGCTGCTCACCAACTTCCAGACGGTCTCCAAGCGCCTCGCGCGCATGAAGGAGCTCGAGGAACTCGACTTCGACGACACCACCAAGGGGTTCACGAAGAAGGAACTCCTCATCAAGAAGCGTGAACTCGTCAAGCTGCACAAGACCCTCGGGGGTATCCGCAACCTGACGAAGACGCCGTCGGCAATCTGGGTCATCGACGCCAAGCGCGAGCACCTCGCGGTCGACGAGGCCACGAAGCTCGGCATCCCGATCATCGGAATCCTCGACACGAACGCCGACCCCGACGAGCTCCAGTACCCGATCCCGGGCAACGACGACGCGATCCGTTCGGTGGCTCTGCTCACCCGCATCATCGCGGATGCCGCTGCCGAGGGTCTCGTTCAGCGTCACGCTGCACCGGCCGCCGAAGGCAACGTCTCGGCCGTCGAGCCGCTCGCCGCCTGGGAAGCCGAACTGCTCGGTGCGTCGGAGACCCCGGTCTCTGTCGCTGAGCAGATCGAAGCCGTCGACCAGGGTCCGGATGCCGCGGCCAAGGTCGCCGAGGTCATCGCAGCCCAGACCCCGACCGAAGAGAACGACGCCGACGCTGTGGTTGCCGAGCACGAAGCCGCCGCCGATGCGACTCTCGTTCCCGAGCACCACGTCGAGAGCGCCGCCGAGACCGAGGCGAAGATCGAGGCCGAAGCGACTCCTGCGGAGAAGAAGCCCGCCGCGAAGAAGCCCGCCGCCAAAAAGGCGGCCGCGGAGTAACCCTCCGCCGCCGTCAATTCACACGTTTGCACGACTCACAAAGTTAGGAAACATCCATGGCGAACTTCAGCATGGAAGACCTCAAGGCGCTGCGCGAAAAGCTCGGCACCGGAATGGTCGACACCAAGAACGCACTCGTCGAGGCTGACGGTGACATCGAGAAGGCCGTCGAGATTCTGCGGCTCAAGGGCGCCAAGGGCAACGCGAAGCGTGCCGACCGCTCAACCAGCGAAGGCCTGATCGCGGTCGTCGAGTCGGCTACAGCCGTCACGATGATCGAGCTGGCTTGCGAGACCGACTTCGTCGCCAAGAACGAGAAGTTCATCGCACTCGCCGACCAGGTCGTGCAGGCTCTCGCCGACTCGGGTGCCGAGACGGTGGATGCCGCGCTCGCCGTGGCCGCAGGCACCGGCACCGTCGGCAGCTTGATTGAGGAGCAGGCGGCGACGCTGGGCGAAAAGGTCGAGTTGCGCCAGTTGGTGCGCATGACCGGCGACAACTTCGCCGTCTACCTGCACCGCACGAGCAAAGACCTGCCGCCGCAGATCGGGGTCGTCGTCGTCTTCACAGGCGCTGACGCCGAAACCGCGCGCAGCATCGCTCAGCACATCTCGTTCGCGGCTCCGCAGTACCTCACGAAGGATGAGATCCCGGCGGCTGACGTCGAGAACGAGCGTCGCATCGTCGAAGCAATCAGCCGCGAGGAGGGCAAGCCTGAGGCCGCCCTTCCGAAGATCGTCGAAGGTCGCCTCGGTGCCTTCTACAAGCAGGTCGCGCTCCTCGAGCAGGACTACGCGCGCGACAACAAACTGATGGTCGGGAATGTTGCGAAGGATGCTGGGCTCACCCTGACCGGGTTCGCTCGGTTCAAGGTCGGGGCGTAGCACTTTCCTGACGGGAGGCGGACGGCCTTCTGAGAGTCAAGAGCGGGGACCCCTACCCCGATTGACTCTCAGAAGACCGTCCGCCTCCCTCGTTAAGTCGGAGGCCGACCTTGTCCGGCTCCCGCTCGGGCTCGCGGGTGGGTGGTTGCACGAACGCTCTCGGCCCATCGGGCAGATACTCTGAGGGCATGCCTCAGAAGAAGCGCCGGCGCCGGGTCCTTCTCAAGCTGTCGGGTGAAGCCTTCGGGGGTGGGTCGCTCGGCGTCAACCCTGACGTCGTCAGTGCGATTGCCCGCGAGATCGCCGAAGCCGCGCCGAAGGATCAGAACGACAAGGGCGGCGTCGAGATCGCCGTGGTGGTCGGCGGTGGCAACTTCTTCCGCGGAGCCGAACTCAGCCAGCGCGGCATGGATCGCGGCCGCGCCGACTACATGGGCATGCTCGGCACGATGATGAACGCCCTCGCCCTTCAGGACTTCCTGGAGCAGGCGGGTGCCCCGGTGCGGGTGCAGTCGGCGATCTCGATGACCCAGGTTGCGGAGCCCTACATCCCGTTGCGCGCGGAGCGGCACCTCGAAAAGGGCCGCATCGTCATCTTCGGTGCGGGCGCTGGCCTGCCTTACTTCTCGACCGACACCGTGAGCGCGCAGCGCGCCCTTGAAATCGGTGCGGATGCCGTGCTGGTCGCGAAGAACGGTGTCGACGGCGTCTACGACGACGACCCCCGCAAGAACCCGAAGGCGAAGAAGCTGGAAGAGATCTCCTATCAGGAGGCGCTCGTTCAGGGCCTCAAGGTCGTTGACTCGACAGCGTTCAGCCTCTGCATGGACAACGGGATGCCGATGGTCGTCTTCGGCATGGAGCCGGCCGGCAACATCACCCGCGCTCTCGAGGGCGAGAAGATCGGAACGTTGGTGCGGGCCTGAATCCGGCGCGCACTGCCTGGGTCGTCGTCGGCGCCGTGCTGCTGACGATGGGGATCGCATTCCTCGGATTTCCGGTATTCGCCGGGGTGTTCGGTGCCCAGATCGATCTCGGCCGGGCCTTCCTCGTGGCGCTCGTGGTCGACCTAGTATTGGCAGCCGTTTACGTTGGTGGCATTCTGATCGCCCGACGCCGTCCCGATGGGAGCCTGCGCGCCATTCCGCCGGCGATCGCGTGCACCGTGCTTGTTCCCCTCGCGCTCATCGGGGGCAATCTAGTGTTTGCGGTTGCCGCGCGATGACCGCCACCCTGAACGCCAGCAGCGCGTGAGCGATCGCTATGGCGAGGATGTTCTCGCCGCCGGGTGGCGCGACCGGGGCAAGAAGGTCGTGTCCGAAGTGGCTGCCGAGCCGGGGCTGGTCGTCGAACGGGCTGACGGTTTCGTTGGCGCAGTGGTCGGTCTCAGCAAGGGGCTGCTCGAACTCGAAGACCGGCACGGCAAGGTCCGGATTTTCCCGGTCACCGACAGCTACCTGATCGACGGCGAACCGGTGACCCTGGTCCCCCCGAAGGCGGCTCCGTCGACCGCGGGGCGCACGGCATCCGGAAGCACTGCGGCGCCGCTGGCCCGAGCCCGCGTTGCACGGGGGAGTCGCCTGTACGTCGAGGGCAGACACGACGCCGAACTCATCGAGAAGGTGTGGGGTGCCGACCTGCGGGTCGAGGGAGTCGTCGTTGAACTTCTCGACGGCGTCGACAACCTCACCGCAGCGCTCACCGAGTTCGAACCCGGTCCGGGTCGCCGTGCTGGCGTGCTCGTCGACCATCTCGTCCCTGGCTCCAAGGAGAGCCGCATCACCGCCGAGGTGACGAATCTCCACGTGCTCGTGCTCGGGCATCCCTACGTTGACGTCTGGCAGGGGGTTCGCCCGCAGCGGCTCGGGCTCGAGAACTGGCCCGAAATTCCGCGCGGGGTCGAGTGGAAGCACGGCATCTGCGACGCGCTCGGCTGGCCACACGACGCCGCTGCGGATGTCGCTGCGGCTTGGCAGCGCATCCTCGGCACCGTGCGGGGCTACGGCGACCTTGAGCCGACCCTGCTCGGGCGAGTCGAGGAACTCATCGACTTCGTGACCAGCGAGGACTGAAACCGCGTCGATAGGCTTCAGCGTATGACCATCGTCACGCCGCCGCGCCCGCGCAAAGTGTGGGACATCGTGCTCTCGATCGTCCTGCTCGTTTTCACGTACGGAGCGTTCCTGATCGGCGCCGTCTTCACCCTGCTGGCGCTCGCATTCACCGACAACTGCACGCCCGAGACGTGCAACACCGCGCTCGCCACCGACACCGTTTTCACCGCGGGCGCGCTGATCGCGCTGGTCGGGTTGGTGGCGACCGTGGTGGTCGTCGTGTTGCTGTTGCGTCGGTTCCGCGCCTGGTGGGTGGCAGCGGCAGCGTTGGTGCTGACGATTCTCGGATGGATCGTTTCGTTCGCGCTGTACGCCGCGGCAGTCACCTAGCCGCGCCTCGGTTGGCCGACCGCACTCTAAGCTTGGAGTCGGTACGGATGCGAAGGAGTGTGCCGTGATCATCGATGTCCTGACCGAAGCCCGGGAGAAGATGGACCGCGCAGTCGAGGTCGCCAAAGACGACTTCGCGACGGTGCGCACCGGTCGGATCAACCCGGCTCTGTTCCAGAAAATCCTGGTCGACTACTACGGCACTCCCACGCCGCTGGCTCAGT
>JBDTNW010000056.1:0-7665 GCA_039933575.1 Pseudolysinimonas sp.
GGGAGCGGCAAACTGGATGTGCTCTCCGGGTACGCCCGCGTGACCGACACAACCGGCATGAGCGTCACCGCCGACAACCGTCTCTATAAGGCTTCGCAGAACTCGTACGTGAAAGCCCAGAGTGGCGTGCAGACCACGATCGCGGGCAACACCGGATCCAGCTACACCGCGACGACCGGTTCGTTCGCGAGCGAGTTCCAGGCATCGTCCTTCACGACCCTTGCCGCCAAGTCGGTGTCCTACGCGAGCGTGACGTCGAGCGTCGGCGTATTTCAGGTCGTTGGTCCGGCGACCAACACGGGCGAGTTGCATCTCACGCTGACCGCCAACAAGGTCAACGTCTGGAACATCACGGCATCCGCACTCGCTGGTCTGACCGCGCTCAACTTCGACGGCGGTGTTGTACCCAGCAACGACACCCCGCTGATCATCAACGTGACTGACGCCGGCGCTGTCTCGCTCAACGCCATCCGCTTCAACGGCGGTGACTACTCGAGCTTCGCGCTCTGGAACTTCCCGAATGCGACGTCGCTCACCCTGACCGGTGCTTCCAAGTTCAGTGGCTCGATCCTCGCGACCAACGCAGATTTCACCGACGCCAACGGATCTGACTTCAATGGCCAGATCGTCGCCAAGTCGATCAACGTGACCACGTCGTCGGAACTGCACCACCACACGTTCACGCCGACCATCCCCGATGTGCCGACGAAGACGACCGTTGCCGGCTCCTGGTCGACCACAAGTCAGTGCGTGACGCCGAGCAATCAACTCGTCGTGAACGCCGTGACCGGGGTCAGCTACACCTGGACCGCGGGTGGCACCGGCACCTTTGCCTCGTACTCGGCTTCCGGTTTGATCGGCACATATGCATTCACGGTGGCCGTGACCGACGCGAGCCTGTACACCCTCGGCGCCAACCCGACCTCGTACTCGGTGACCTTCACCAGCCCGACCACCTGCACCACCCCGCCGACCTGTATCGCCGACAGCCTGGTCAGCTACACCTACTCAACCGCCACTAATAGTGGCGTCGTGACGGTTCCGTCGGTCGCCGGTTCGACGGGCAAACTCTGCACCTCGTTCTACGTGACCGCGACGAGCTGGAAGTACTCGGGCAGCACCCTTTGGCCGCAGACGCTCGATCAGAACAACCCGATGCCGGCTAAAGACGGTTCGTTCAAGGTCGAGTACCCCGGCAGCTACCCCTACGGCGCCACGGTGACCTGCGGGCAGGGTGACATCTACGCGTCCTTCACCGAGCTGCCCGTTCCGACGTCGGTGCTCAACGGACCAAGCGACCCGTACGCGGAGTTCTTCTTGCACCAGATGGGATTCCAGGGACCGTCGCCGACCTACATTCAGCAGACCACAGGCTGCAACGTCTCGACTCCGGTCACGCCGACAGTGACCCCGATCACTGCGTGTGGCGTCTATGGGTCGGTGGTTCCAGCATCCACTCCGGGCGTCGTGTACTCGATCACCGTTGCTCCGATCAACGGCCAGGGCGCGTGGCAGGTCACGGCCACGCCGGCGGCCAACTTCTTCTTCAACGGATCGCAGACGGTGACGTTCTCGGGAAACCTGGGAACGCATACCGACTGCGTGCAGGCAACCCAACCCGGTTTGACCCCCGCGGTCTGTACCGAGGGAACGAGCACCGCGACCACCGCATACATCACGTTGGCGGCCACGCTGCACCTCAGCTACACGGTCGACTCGAGCAGCACGGTCTACGGCCCGGGCGCCACGGTCGAGCTGACCCCCGGCACGCACACGGTCTCCGCGACCGCGGCCTCGGGCTACACCAACACCGGTGCCGCGTCGTTTGAGGTCATCGTCGCCGCGACGCCCGGTTGCGACCAGGCGGTCGACTACGTGAAACCGACCGTCAACGATCAACTGTGCGTTGCGGGCAGCGGTGAGCTGAAGTCGGGCTCCCTCGTGTTCGATGACACCGAGAACGTGACCTACTACTTGGGCGGCGTCGCACCCGCGAACGCGATCACGGGTGCCCAGAAGGTCGACCTTGCTCCCGACACGTACACGGTGTGGGCGGTGGCCGGCGACGGCTACTTCATCTCGGGTACTGCAGGGCTGAAGCAGGTGTCATTCACCGTGACGATCAGCAAGGCCGACGGGTGTGACACTGCGACGCTGTATGTCGCCCCGAAGGTCAGCGATGAGGTCTGCAACGAGGCCGACGGTGGTGCCGACAACGGCACGGTCACCTTCGTGCTGCAGGACCACCTGACCTACGTCTTCGACGGGACCACGGTGGATGCCGACCACCTGGCATTCTCGGTCGCACACGGAGATCACACGCTCGTCGTGACCGCAGCCGATGGCTACTACGTAACCGGTGAGAACGTCGTTCAGAAGTCGTACACGATCACGGTTGGCGAGCCGGACGTGACGTGCGACGAACTGACGACGCTCCCGACCGACCCGTACGCGAGCCCCGAACAGTGTGTCGCGGGATCGCTGACCGGCGAGAAGTCGGATGGGGCGATCACGATCGTTTACGCAGCTCACGTCACGTGGGAGATCAGCAATGACACCGACGGCATCAAGCACGCTGTTGACGTTCTGCCGAACGTTGCCGACAACGGGATCAACGAGTTCCCCTACGCGGCAGGTAGCTATCACGTCTGGGCAACCCCGGAAGCCGGCTACATCCTGACGACGACGAGCTTCGCGGTCCTCGTGCACAAGCCGACCGTCGATTGCACGCTGCCGACGGATGCCTTCTTGCCGACCGGCGCTACCTGGACTTCTCAGGTCTGCAACAACGGCAAGACGGTTCAGCCGACCATCACGGTGGAGCCTTTCGTAGGAGTCAGCTACGCGATCGACGGCAATCCCATCGCCTCGATCACGACCACCGTGACGACCGGTTACCACGTGATCACGGCCTCCGCGGATGATCCGTCCAACACCGTCGAAACGGCTCTGTGGACTCCGACCCTGCTTGCTACGACCGCGGTCTGCGGTGACCTGACGACGTTGGCCTTCACCGGGTCGACGCCCGGCGGTTGGCTCGTCGTCGCTCTGTTGTTGCTGCAGGCCGGCGTCGCGTTGCTCGCGATCCGATTCGTCCGGCTCCGCCGGATTGCGGTCCGTACGCTCGCGGACTGACCCCGAACGACAGCGTCCCGCTCTACCCGCTGCTCTTCGCGAGGAGCAGGGGCGGGCGCTGTCAGGTTCGCCGAGCGATGCGCCCTGCGCGTCAACGCCGTCACATGCCAGACGGGGCATGGTTTCTGTCAACCCCCTGACCGCCGGAGCCTTCGGGCAGATCGCGGGCTAGGCTGGTCCTCTACTTGAAGCGGGACGAACGGAGCTGCACATGAAAGGCAAGATCCTCTTTCTGGCCGGACTTGGCCTCGGCTACGTGCTCGGCACGCGTGCCGGGCGCGAGAAATACGACCAACTGAAGACCCAGGTGCTGAAAGTCTGGAACGACCCGCGCGTGCAAAAGCAGGTGGATGCCGCGCAGGAGTTCGTGAAAGACAAGGCGCCCGAAGTGGCCGAGTTCGTGTCCGATAAGGCCAAGACGGTCGTCGAGAAGGTATCGGGCAAGTCCACGACGCCGACCAAGAAGCCCGCGACGCGTTCGGCGTCGACGCGCTCCTCCTCGTCAACCTCCTGAGCTATGGCGAGCGCAGCTCCCACAGCAGCACCGCCACTTCGGCGCAAGTCGATCTTCGCGCTGCTCGCTGACATCCCGACGCTGGTCACCGACCTCGTTCACCGCGAGATCGAGCTGATCAAGACCGAGATCATCACGAAGCTCAAAGCACTCGGCGCTGGGGTCGGCGTGCTCGCCGCTGCGGGACTCGTGCTGCTGGCGATGCTCGGGGTGTTGCTCACGGCAGCGGTGTTTGCGCTGTCGCTCGTGCTCCCGGGCTGGGCAGCTGCCCTCGTGGTCGCGGGTGCGCTCCTGATCGTCGCGGCGATACTTGCCCTGATCGGCTACAACATCCTCAAGAAGGGGTTCCCGCCCTTCCCGAGTGAATCGATCGACAGCCTCCGACGCGACCTACGCGCCATTAAGGGAATCGGAAAGCGAGGAACATCATGAGCACCATCGATGCCAAAACCGCGGCCGCGAAAGCCCGTGCCGATCTGGCGGCAACCCTCGACTCGATCGAGGACCGCCTGAACGTGCCCAAACGGGTCACCGAACTTCAGCAGAAGGCCGTCGCGTCGTACGAGAAGAACCCGCTGCCGTGGATCATCGGTGGCGTCGCCGCTGCGGTCATCGCGGTGGGTGTCGTCGCGTGGGCGATCTTCAGCGGTGACGACGACTAACCCGGGCTTGAGATGATGAAGGGGTGAGTTCCGATCGCCCCCTCGCCTCCTGGCGCGTGCTTGTTCCGCGCGGCGGCAGCTGGGGTGACCACGTTGCGGCCCAACTGCGCGAGCACGGCGCGGTCCCCGTGATCGCGCCGATGTTGAACTTTGCGAGTGCCGAAGATCCCACAGCGTTGGCCAAGGCTCTCGACGAACTTCAGCTCGGCCGCTTCGACTGGCTCGTGCTCACCAGTGCAACGACAGTGGATGTGCTGGTCAGTCAGGGCGCCCGCATCCCGGATTCGACTCGAGTCGCCGCCGTCGGCGAAACCACCGCCTTGGCGCTCTCGTCCGCGGGCTACCGGGTTGACTTCGTTCCGATGTCCGACAACTCGGCGCGCGGCTTGGTTAAAGAGTGGCCGGCGAGCGGAGTGCATGGGCACGTTCTGGTTTTGCAGTCCGACGTGGCCGAGCCGACTCTGGTGGCCGGGCTTGCGAAACTCGGGTTCGAGGCCGAGTTCGTGACGGCCTATCGCACGGTCGGGGTGCCGGTCTCACCCGAAATCGCCGCTGACGTCGCGAGCGGCAGGATCGGAGCGCTGCTCATCACATCGGGGAGCGTCGCTCGACAAGTTGCGGCCCAACTGACGCCGCTACCCGACGGGACCGTGATCGTCTGCATCGGGCCGCGGACCGCATTCGACACGCGGGCGGCCGAACTGCCCGTTCACGCGATCGCCGAGGAACGCACCGCCGACGCGCTCATCGACGCACTCGTCGACTACGTCGTCGGCTGACGCCGATCAAGCCCTACTCGTTCAGGCCGTACTGGTTTATGCAGTAACGAGCGACAAGACGAGGAAGATCAGACCGAGGAGCGGCGCAACGCCCTGCATCGCTGCGGCGCGAGCGAGTTTCGGATTCGACGAGATCAGCACGATCGACGCGAGAACCATGCTGGCGAGGGCGAACATCGCGATCGCGATACCGCCTTCATGGGAGATCCCGGTACCGAGCAGCACCAACCCGATCCCACCGCCGAGGGCGAGAAAGACGTTGTAGAAACCTTGGTTGTAGGCCATCGGACGCAGCACCTCGGCGTCACGCTGGTTGGCTACCCCGAACCGTTTCCAGGTCGACGGTCGGCTCCAGAGGACACTCTCGAGAGCGAAGATGAGCAGGTGGATGACGGCGGCCACGAAGACGAAAGCCGCCCCGAGGATCGCGAACACGGCGTTCATGATCCGAAGTATTGCACCAAACTGCTCGAAATCGGCGGATCAGCCGAACAGCACGCGCGCTTCGTCGTAGCGGTCTTGGGGCACGGTCTTGAGCTTCCCCAACGCCTCCGAGAACGGAACTTGGACGATGTTCGTGCCGCGCAATGCGACCATTTCGCCCCAACGCCCTTCGCGAATCATCCCGATCGCCGCCATCCCGTAGCGGGTCGCGAGCACGCGGTCGTAGGCGGTGGGAGTGCCGCCGCGCTGGATGTGGCCGAGGGTGGTCGAGCGAGTCTCGATGCCCAGCCGTTCTTCGATCATCGGGGCGAGATATTCGCCGATGCCGCCGAGCCGGGGACGCCCGAACGCGTCGAGACCGCGCTCGGAGTGAGCGTCATCCATGGTGTCGAGTTTGAAGCCTTCGGCAACCGCAATCAGCGGCGCACGGCCCCGGTCGCGGGCGCTGTCGACCCACTGGCAGATCTGGTCGATGCTGGTCTTCTGCTCAGGAATCAGGATGGCGTGGGCTCCCGCCGCCATCCCGGAGTGCAGGGCAATCCAGCCGACGTGTCGACCCATCACTTCGGCGACCATGCAGCGACCGTGCGAGTCGCCGGTCGTGCGCAGCCGGTCCATGGCATCCGTCGCAATCTGCACGGCGGTGTCGAACCCGAAGGTGTAGTCGGTCGCCGACAGGTCGTTGTCGATCGTCTTGGGGACTCCGACAATGCGGATGCCTTCCGCCGAGAGCCGCGCAGCAGCAGCAAGCGTGCCTTCGCCGCCAATCGCGATCAGCGAGTCGACGCCGCCTTCGTCCATCACCTGGCGCACGCGGTCGACGCCGCCGAAGTCGAACGGGTTGGTGCGGGACGAACCGAGGATCGTGCCGCCCTGCTTTGAGATTCCCATCACTTGCGGGCGACCGAGCGGGATGCTGTCGTTCTCGACCAGACCCTTCCAGCCCCAGCGATAGCCGACGAACTCGAGGTCGTACAGCTTGCTTCCGGTGAACACTGCGGCGCGGATGACGGCGTTCAACCCGGGACAGTCGCCACCGCTGGTAAGAATTCCGACACTCATAGAGCCATTCTGCCGTGTCTGGTGAGGGCGACACGTCGACGGGTGTGCTCGCGCAGACGGCTGCGCTATCGCTAGAGTCAGCGTCGGCTCGACGCACGTCGCGCCTCGTTTACCTCAAGGAGTAATCCATGTCAGCACCCATGGCACCGGCCCCGATGGCGCCCGCTGAACCCAGCAAAGGCCTCAGCATCGCAGGAGTCGTTTTCGCGTTCCTGATTCCGCTGCTGGGCTTGATTCTGAGCATTGTCGCGCTCGTCCAGTCCCGCGGGGTCGGACAGAAGAACGGCCTGGCCGTCGCCGGAATCATCATTTCGATTGTCTGGCCGATTGTGATTGGCATCATCGTCGTGGCGCTCAGCTTCGCCGGCCTCGCTGCGGCGTGTGGCCAGTACGGTCCCGGCGTTCACGTGCTCGACAACGGCACGACGCTCACCTGCGGATAAGCCTTTCGTGCTTGGGGTGAGCCGGTGGATGTCCTCCGGCTCACCTCTTCGGCAAGTCGTCGTCGTCCGCCGGGAGTAATCTCCTCCCGATGCTGAGCACGACCTACGCCCCCGCGACTGCCGTGTCGCTGGCGCTCGTGCTGAGGCCTCTTGCGCAAGGTCGCAGCGATCCGACCTTCCGTTTCGAGTCGGGGTCGTGGTGGCTGGCGTTCGGCACCCCCGAGGGTGCTGCGACGCTGCGCCTCCGAACGATCAGCGACGGTGTCGAGGCGCAGTCCTGGGGTGCGGGCGCCGCTCACGCTCTCGAGGGCGTTCCCGATCTGCTGGGCGCCCGCGACGATGCGTCGGGTTTTGATCCCTCCCGGCATCCGCTCATCGCGGAGCTGCATCACCGGTTTCCCGGCCTGCGACTCACCCGGGCGGCACGGGTGATGGCGTTTTTGGTGCCCACGGTGCTCGGCCAGAAGGTGACCGGTTTGGAGCAGAAGCAGGCCTGGCGCGAGTTGGTGCTGCGGCACGGGGAACCCGCGCCCGGTCCGGCGCCCCGCGGAATGCGAGTCGCCCCGTCTCCCGATCGCTGGCGCAAGGTGCCGTCGTGGGAGTGGCACACGGCCGGGGTCGGGCCG
>JBDTNW010000057.1:0-7567 GCA_039933575.1 Pseudolysinimonas sp.
TGGGTGAACCGATGAGTGCGCGGCTCGTCGAAGCCGGTTACCCCGTCCTGGGTCTCGACCCGAGCCCCAGCGCTCGGGAGGCGGCCGCCGCACGCGGCGTCGTGCTCGCCGACTCGCCTGCCGAATTGGCGCAGCGGGCGGATGTAGTCATCCTGATGCTGCCCAACAGTGACATCGTCGAAGCGGTAACGGCACAGCTGCTGGAGGGGGGAGCATCCGACCGACAGCTGAAGATCGTCATCGACATGAGCTCGTCAGATCCGTCTCGTACGCGCGCGCTCGCCGAACGACTGCTCAATGAGCAGGTCACCCTCGTCGATGCGCCGGTGTCGGGCGGCGTTGTCGGAGCGGTCGACGGCAAGCTCACCATCATGGTCGGTGGGCCTCAAGAGACCGTCGATGAGCTAACGGAGCTGCTGTCGGTCGTCGGTTCCCGCGTGGTTCACGTCGGCTCCTCAGGGTCAGGGCACGCGGTCAAAGCCCTGAACAATCTGCTGTCAGCGACCCACCTTCTCGCCACCAATGAGGCAGCTCTGGTCGCCGCCCGATTCGGAATCGACCCGGAGCTGCTGATGACAGTCGTCAATTCCTCGAGCGGACGCAGTGGGTCCAGCGAGGTCAAGCTGCCTCGCTACGTGTTCACCCGGGCTTTCGATTCGGGCTTCTCGGCCGATCTCCTGGAGAAGGATGTCGGAATCGCTCGTCGACTCGCTCACGAAGTCGGGGTCGAAACCCCGGTTGGCGATGCGGTGGTCGACCAGTGGCGCGTGCTCAACGCCGAGTTGTCGCGCGGCAGCGACCATACAGCGATCATCCAGCCGCTTGAGAAGCGCTACGACGTCGAGATTCGACCTGCCTCAACCTGAGTCGCTCGTCCGCGTTTCGGCGGCCTTCCCGAGCAACCAGTCCCCAAGTACTACCTCGGTGCCCGAGAGTCCGATCGAGCAGTACAGGGTGATTTGATCGGCGGTCGTTCGTCCCACCAGCTCTCCCGCGATGATCGCGCCCAGATGATCGACGCCGCGCGGTGAGAACCAGGACCCCATTGCTGCCACCTGTTGCGGCGAATCGCTGGCGACGACCGCTGCGAGCGCTGCAAGCTGCGGATCAAGCTCGCTGGCACCGGCACCCTTCGGACCCGTGCTCGATACATGAGTTCCGGGCGACAGCCACTCGGCGCGGAAAACCTGAGACGTCGATGTGGTCGAGACGATAAGGACGTCGTGGTCGGCGACCACAGCCTCCGGATCGGCAACCGAATGAGCCTCGACGCCGAGCTCCGCTTCCACCCGTCGCGCAAACTCCTCACGCCTCCCGGTCGTCGGAGAATGGATATCCACGCGGGCAAACGATCGCGTCGCGCACGCTGCCCACACCTGGCCCCAGGCGATCGTGCCGCTGCCGATGACGCCGAGTGTCGTTGCGTCACCTCGAGCGAGGGTTCGCACGGCTGCACCTCCGAGACCCCCGGTGCGGTACGTTCCCAGCGTTGCCCCGAGAACGATTCCGATCAGCCGCCCCTCGGGCGACCAGACAGCAGTCAGTTGATCGGAGCCTGGACCCCAAGCACCGTAGACACGGAAGCCAGCAATGCCACCAGGACGCCCGCCCGCGGTCACGGTGAACTGGGTGCCTCCGGCCGGGATGGTCGGACGCGGAGGGGACACCAACGAACCGCGGTAGCTCTCTACGAGCGCTGCGGCCATGAGGTCGACCACCTCGTCGGGCGTGACGGCCGCTCGGACGTCAGCGTCGGTGAGCACCAGCATCACGAGGCCAACAGTCCACCCTCGACCGCGAGCAAATGCCCATTCACGTAGGAGGCGTCTTCGGACACCAAGAACGACACGGCGTTCGCGATGTCCTCGGGCTGCCCGAGTCGACCGAGTGGTGTTGCCTGTTTGCGCCGCTCGTACCCCGCCTCGTCCACGAGCGCTTGAGCGCCCTCGGTCGGAACCGCCCCGGGGATGACGGCATTGACTCGCACCCCTTGGCGGCCGAGTTCGTTGGACTGCTGCCAGGTCAGGCTCGACACCGCACCCTTAACAGCCGAATAGACAGCGCTTCCCACGACGCCACGCACGGCGGCCGGCGACGAAACATTCACGATCGCGCCCCCGCCCTGCTGAATCATGGTCGGCGCGGCGGCCTGAGTCGTCCAAATCAACGCCTTGAGCCCGACGGCCAACATCCTGTCGACGGTCTCCTCCTCTACCTCGCCGATCGGCTCGTAGCGGATCCACATGGCGTTGTTGACGACAACATCGAGACGGCCGTGTCGAGAGACGATTCCCTCGAACTCGGCGAAGACTTGTGCTCGGTCAGACACGTCGAGCGCGATGCTCTCCGCCTGACCGCCGGAGGCGATGATGTGTTCCGCAATGGCCGACGCCGATCCCTCGTTGAGGTCGACCACGATCACCAAGAAGCCGTCGCTCGCTAGGCGGCGGGCGATGGCCGCACCGATGCCGCGTCCGGCTCCGGTGACGATCGCGACCCGTGAGGATGAAGATTGAGACACTGGTGAATATCCTTCCGTCACAGCGCGGCGTAGACCGCATCGATGAGCCGACGGGCTCGTGGACCGTTGTCGCCAACGGCGTGCATCCGGTTGATCGCGAATCCGAAGCCGACTTTTGCACCGGGGTCGGCGAAACCGATCGAGCCACCGATCCCGTGGTGACCGAATGAGTCTGGGTTTGGCCCCATGTAGACAGCGTCTGGGCTGTTGAGCAGCACGCCGAGCCCCTGCCGATAGTGGCGCTCCTGGAGCAACTCGATCTGATCGTGCTGCACGGTCGCCATCCGGGCGACGGACGCCGAGCTCATCAACCGCACGCCATCGAGTTCGCCACCTCGTGCCAGTGCACTATAGATACGGGAGACAGCGCGTGCTGTGCCGTGGCCGCTCCCGCTTGGCATTTCCATCTCGCGCCAGGCAGCCGAGTTGAGCAATGCCCCCCACGGTCCCGGCGGATTCTGAGCGAACGCCAGCGCTCTCAGCGAGTCGGCTGGCTCGGCGTCTTTCGCCGCGATGAGTCGAGACCCCGGGTTGGGGATCAGTTCAGCGACTCGGTGATGTTCCGAGCTGGGGAGACCAATCCAGTAGTCAGCGCCGAGCGGGCCGGTGATCTCGCGCCGAACAAATGGGCCAACAATGTCGCCGGTCACCCGACGCATGATTTCGCCGAGGAGATAGCCCTGGGTGTGCACGTGATACGCCGCGACAGTTCCTGGCGGCCACAGCGGTGCCTGTCGAGCGAGCGCGTCGACCATGGCTTCGCGATCGAACATCGCGCCCGGCCACAGCTTGTCGGGGGTGAGTACCGGCAACCCGGCCGTGTGGTCGAGCACGTGGCGCACCAGCACGCCTTCTTTGCCGGCCTGGGCGAACTCGGGCCAGTAGCGCGCCACCGGTGCTTCCAGTTCGACGAGTCCGCGGTCGAGCAACATTGAGAAGGCCGCGGCAGTAATGCCTTTCGCGACCGACATCATGCACACCAGCGTGTCGCTCTGCCATTGCTGGGTACGGTCGGGGTCGCGCCATCCGCCCCAGAGATCGACGACCGTTTGCCCATCCACCGCGACGGCGACGGCGGAACCGAGCTCGTCGTCTACTCGATAGTTCTCGACAAACGCTCCGAGAACCGCTTCGAACCCCGGTTCGACGATCCCTGACACCGGCACGGACCGCCCGGCTGCGTCGAAACGTTCGTCGTCGAGAAGCACCCTTACCTTCTTCCGGCAGGGGCTACATCGCCCTACCCTAAATCGTCAGCTGTCAGACGATTGTAGAGCAAAGGTGTCTGACCCCGGCAGCGCCCGTGTGGCGCCCTTAGAGTGCCGGCGCGACGGCGATGTCGCCGAGCACAGTCCGGGCAGCCGACGCGACGTGATCACGCGCCGCATCCCGAGCCGCCTGTGCATCGCGGGCCTCGATCGCATCGAGGATCGCCCGGATCTCGACCAGGCTTCTTGCCGGCCGCCCGGGTTGCGCGAGCGTCTGGGCCCGAAGTTGGTTGACGCGCCGCTGAAGGGTGGAGATCGTCTGGTGCAGGATCGGATTGGACGCGCCCCGGAACAGCACGCCGTAGATGTCGTCCTTGGCCGCAATGATCTCCCGTGCCTGATCAACGTGAGGCTCCGCCTGCACGATCACGGCCATCGCCTCCACCGCTTCGCGGAGATCGCGACGATCGGCATCCCCGGCCCGGCCCGCGAACAACTCGGCGGCAAGCCCCTCGAGTTCGGCGCGCACTTCGTAGACCTGACGCGCGACTTCGGGGCTCACGACGCTGACGAAAGTTCCCCGGCCGTTCTGCGACTGAACAAGACCCTCAGCCTCAAGCTGACGCAGCGCCTCCCGAACCGACGGTCGGCTGGCAGAAGTCATCTCACACAGTTGACGTTCGACAAGCAGCTCTCCGGGTGCAAGTCGCATGTCGATAATCGCGTCGCGCAACAAGGACGCGACTTGCTCTCTGATCGGCGCGTGGCGTTGCACCTGCATGGTGGCGGACATGATTGCCTCTCGTCACGTCGGCGGAAGCGTCCACGACTGCTCGACGCCGAAATTATAACCTACCTGACAGGTACACAGGCTCATCGGGGCCCCGAATCTTCCGTGGCTCCTGGATATCCGATCACGACGGCGTGCTCCGACAGTGCGCCCCTCAGCCGAGGAAACAGCTCGAATGTCGACGGCTCGTGGCCGGGGATGATGTGGGCAACCTCGCCGCGCTCCCGCCAGGCCCGCATCAGATCCAGGCCGCGGTACGTCGCTCGCAGATCGGTGTTGTGCTTGAAGGGCATGTCCCGGTCGAGTTCCTCGGTGAAATGAGTGGCGTCCGAGGCGAGCAGCACCGGCCCAGCAGCCGTAGCGACAAGCACGACAAGCTGACCCGGAGTGTGGCCGCCGATTTCGATGGCTCTCACTCCGGGAGCGAGTTCGGTCACTCCGGAAACCAGATAAACCCTGGCCTCGTCTGTGGCCCGACGCAACTCCGTGACGTCATCCTCATCGACCACGGAACGCAGCTGCACCCGCTGAGACTCATCGCTCGACCAGAATTCGTACTCCGCACGCGACATGATGATGCGCTGGTGGGGAAAGAGCGCCAGGTTGCCAGCGTGGTCGTAATGCAGATGCGTGAGCACCACATCCGCCGCGCTGTCTTCGGTGATGCCCAGCTCGGCGAGGGCGTCGGGCACCGGGATCAGAACTTCGCGCCGACGAGCCTCGGCACCCTGCCTCGAGAACCCGGTGTCAACGACGATCGTTCGAGTGGCGTTGCGGATTACCCAGAAGTAGTAGAAGAGAGTGATCGGCCCGTCAGCCTCACGGTATTCGTCATAGTTGAGGTAGATCCTGCTCCGCTCAGTGACGAGCCGCCCGTGGCGCACTGCCACGATCTCGTATCGTTCCCCGTGCGCGTCGAATCCCGCGAGCGGATCATCGTGCGTGATCATCCGCCGTCGGCCAATTCGGCGGATTCTGCGGCGCGTTCGAACGCGGCGCCAATGCGTTCGATGCGGGAAGTGACGCGGCTCCACTGGCCGGGGTGAGTGATCGCATAGAGCTCGTCACTTTCGATGGCGTCAACGACGATCCGCCCCACCTCCTGCGGAGTCAGCCACTGAACGCCGGGAAGCGCAGCAGCCGGATCGAATGCCCGGAACGCGGTGTCCTTGTCCGCTCGATCGCGGAGGCTGCCCTCGCCAATGTTGGTGCGCACGCTGCCCGGCACGAGTACTGTCGCTCGCACCGCCGAACCTTCTGCCCGCAGTTCGGCATCGAGCACTTCTGTCAACGCCACCACGCCGGCTTTGGCGACCGAGTACGCACCGAGGCCTATCGGTGGGGCGAAAGCCGCCATCGAGGCGGTGTTGACCAGGTGCCCGCCGTGCGGGTTGGCCTGCAAGAGGGGTAGGAAGACGTGAACCCCATGGATCACCCCGAAGAGGTTGATCCCGAGGAGCCACTTCCAGTCGTCGAGTGTGAGAGCAGCGATCGGCGCCTGCGGTCCTACGCCCGCGTTGTTCACCACGATGTCGACTCGACCGTATCTGCGGACCACGGCGTCCGCGAGAGCGGCGACGCTGTCAGGATCGGCGACATCGACAATGATCCCCTCGACGCCCAGTTCCTTCGAGGTCGCTGCGAGGGTTGCTTCGTCGAGGTCGGCAAGCACCGGATGGGCGCCCGCGGCGAGGAGTTCTTCGGCGATCCCCCTGCCGATTCCGGATGCGCCCCCGGTGACGACCGCCACGGCTCCCGCGATCGCCGTCATGATGTGGGCCCGACGACTCGTACCGTCGCACCTGTCACGCCGGTGACGCCCATATCGCTCCTCCTCTGAACGGGAGGGAGTTTGACCGTTCGGGAGACTCCCCACGTGTCAGACAGCTTATAGGAGGGAGGCACTCCTATCCGGGCAGATGACTCGCGAGGGCTACAGCGCCGCGATGATCTCCCGCATGAGTTCCGCAGTCTCGGACGGCGTCTTGCCAACCTTGACCCCGGCGGCCTCAAGTGCGACCTTCTTGCCCTCGGCGGTGCCCGCGCCGGCAGACACGATCGCTCCCGCATGGCCCATCGTCTTGCCTTCGGGGGCGGTGAAGCCGGCGACGTAGCCGACGACTGGCTTCGTCACATTGGCCTTGATGAAGTCGGCAGCGCGCTCTTCGGCGTCGCCGCCAATCTCGCCGATCATTACGATCGCTTTGGTCTCGGGGTCGGCCTCGAACGCGGCGAGCGCGTCGATGTGGGTGGTGCCGATGATCGGGTCGCCGCCGATGCCGATCGCGGTCGAGAAACCGAGGTCGCGCAGTTCGTACATCATCTGGTACGTCAGTGTTCCCGACTTCGAGACCAAACCGATCGGGCCCTTGTGCGTGATGTTGTTCGGGGTGATACCGACCAGCGACTCCCCCGGGGTGATGATGCCAGGGCAGTTCGGGCCGATGACGCGGGTCGTGCCCTTCTGCTTCGCGTAGGCCCACGCCTCGGCCGTGTCCTGCACCGGGATGCCTTCGGTGATGACAACGAGCAACCGGATGCCAGCGTCGATCGCCTCGATCATCGCGTCTTTGGCAAACGCCGGGGGCACGAAAATGATCGACACATCGGCGCCGGTCTCGGCCATCGCCTCGGCGACGGTGCCGAAGACGGGAAGCGTCACTCCGCCGTCGTGCTCGACGGTCGTTCCGGCCTTGCGGGCGTTGACGCCGCCGACGACCTGAGTGCCCGCCTTCAGCATCAGAGCGGTGTGCTTGGTGCCCTCGCCGCCGGTGATGCCCTGGACGATGACCTTGGAGTCCTTGGTCAGAAAGATAGACATGTCGTCAGTCCTTTACTTCGAAGCCAGCGCGGCGGCCTTGTCGGCGCCGTCATCCATGGTGGTCGCGAGCGTGACCAGGGGGTTGTTCGCGGCGGCGAGAATCGCACGGCCCTCGTCGACCTGGTTGCCGTCGAGGCGCACGACGAGCGGCTTGGTCGCTGCATCGCCAAGGATCTCGAGCGCCTTCACGATGCCGTCGGCGACAGCGACGCACGAGGTGATTCCGC
>JBDTNW010000058.1:0-7342 GCA_039933575.1 Pseudolysinimonas sp.
CATTCGCTCGAAGAACTCAAGACGATTTGTCGGTGCGGGCGCAAAGCGATCTTCAACGCCCGCACGATCGACGGAGTCTTCGTTTTCGACGGCGACCAGGTCGCGATCGATGCCAGTTCTGGCCGACAGGGCCACGTCGGCTACGAGTCGCTGTGCGGTGCCTGCTACCTGGAGGAGAGCGGCGGAGTGCTCAACCGGGGACGGCGGCCGAAGTACGACTTCAGCGCCAACTCGGGACCTGACGCCGACTTCACCTAAAGGTCAGTGCGCGCGCTGGTATGCGTCGCGAACCTCAGCCGAGATACGACCACGGTCGCCGACCGTAAAGCCGTGCGACTGGGCCCAGCTGCGGATCGCGGCGAGTTCGCCGCTCGCGTTGCGTGACGGCCGACGGGCGCCTGACGTCGCGCGACCGGCGGTTGCACGCCCGGCGGCGATGAACGGCGACAGGGCTCGGCGGAGCTTGTCGGCGTTGTCCGACGAGAGGTCGATCTCGTACGAGCGACCCTCGAGGGAGAACCTAACCGTGGTGCCGCCGTGCTCGAGGACAGTGCCGTCGAGGTCATCGACTAGTTGAGTGATCTGCTTTTTCATGGATATTCCCCGTCTTTGGTGTCCCCGACCCTGGATTACTTTAGCGCTCTTACCGCAATGCCGGAAATGTTGTACCCAATGCCGCACTAACCGGACGCAGAATCGCGGTGCGATTCTGCTGGGTTCGTGGGTACGCCCCGACGTGCACGGCCGTCACACCGCTTCGCGGTGCGCCGGTACCGGCAGCGGGGGCCCGGTTGATACACGCGAGCAATGCAAAAAGGCCGCCTAGGCGACCTTTTTGCATTGCGTCGGGGTAACAGGATTTGAACCTGCGGCCTCGTCGTCCCGAACGACGCGCGCTACCAAACTGCGCCATACCCCGCTGCGTGCTGCCGCGGAACTCGCGCGGCAGAACAACTTGTCAAGGATAGCCGACAGGAACCAGAGTGAGCACCACGGCTTCGGGCGGGCAGGCCACGCGCACGGGGGCAAAGATCGACGTGCCGAGTCCTGCCGAGACGTTGAGCAGAGCCGAATGACGTGCCGCCTGCCACACTGACAACCCCTGAGCCTGACTTCGCGGAATGTCGCAATTGGTGACCAGCGCGGCGAGTCCAGGAAGACGCACCTGACCGCCGTGGGTGTGGCCGGCCAGGATCAGGTCGGCTCCTTGGGTCGCGAAAGCGTCGAGCACCCGGCGGTACGGCGCATGCGTGACGCCGAGTCGCACGACTCGCTGGTCGTCGGCATCCACGTTCTCGCGCATCGCTTCGATGGCGCCGGGGAGAGCATCCAATCGGTCCCAGCCGCGATGCGCATCGGCAGTGCCGAAGAGTTCGAGCAGATGGCCACGGGTCTCGAGCGCGCGAGCGGTGTTGGTGAGGTCGAGCCAGCCCAGGTCGTCGACGAGAAACCGATCGAGGGCCGCGGTGTCGAGTCGCTCTGCGTGATCCGGGCGTTTCGATGGCCCGGTGAAGTACCGCATCGGGTTCTTGAAAACCGGGCCGAAGTAGTCGTTCGATCCGTGAACGAAGACGCCCGGGATTCCCGCGAACGGTTCATATGCTCGTCGGATGCCGACTAGTCCGTCGCGGTGGCCGAGATCGTCACCGGTATCGACGATGAGATCCGGTTCGTAGTGCGCCAACGAACGCACGAAGTCTTGTTTCGATCGCTGCCACGGAGCCATGTGCAGGTCGCTGAGCTGGAGGATCGTCAGCGACCGGGCACCGGGCGGCAGGATCGGCAATACCTCGTGCCGAACCGTGAAAGCGGTGCGTTCGACCAGTACGCCCCAGGCGAGGGCGCCCATGCCGACCGCGGCTGCCGCTCCCAGGGCGGTGGCCGCGGGTCGGCCGCGGGTCATGGACAGCTGACCGGTTGGTACCACTTGATCGTGACCGTGGTGATCGCCGGGTTGTGGTAGGTGCCCGCCGCAGGATCTTGCGACACCACTTGGTTGGGCGGAGGGGCCGGATTGCCGCCAAGATCGGCGTCACTGATACACACCTGAGTGACCGTGAAGTGGTCAGCTTCCAAAGTGGTCTTAGCTTGGAGGCGTTGCATCCCCACGACGCCGGGCACCGCGATAGCCGAGTGGTTGCTGGTGAAGACTCGAATCGTCGTGCCCTTCGGCACCGAGCTTCCGGCCGCCGGCTCCGTCGATGCGACCACCCCGAGCGGGAGGTCGGAGTCGACGGAACCGCCGTCTTCGTACACGAGTTCGGAGACGGTCTCGATGGAGTCCTTCGCGACTTCGGGCGTCTTGCCGATGACGTCGGGCACTTCGATCGGGTTGCCGACCAGCAACGCAGCATCGGGTGCGGGAAAGGTGTCACCGGGATAAATCTTGTCGATCTCGATGGCGATCGGCTTGAAGATCCGGTGCCGCAACGTGCCCGCCTGCTGCCCCAAGACCTTGATGTTGCGCAGTGCCTGGTTGCCCGTGATGTTGCCGACCCACACGGCGGTGGCAATGCGGGTTGACGAACCAATCATCCAGGTGTGAACGGACTTGTCGGTGGTGCCGGTCTTGCCGATGTAAGGCGTGCCGTCATGAGGGTTCGACACGCTACCGGTGCCGCCGTTCATGACGCCCGCCATGGCGTAGGCGGCCGCGTTCGCGACGCTCGGCGACACCATTGCGGACTGGCCGCAGTGGGGGGTCTCGCCGACCAGTGGCTGACCGGTTTCGACGACGATCACCTGGGCGATCATGATCGGGTCGCAGTAGACGCCGCCTCCGGCGATCGCCGCGAATCCCGCCGCCTGGGTGAGGGGGGCGAGGTTGTTCTCGCAGCCGCCGATGGCGCAGGATGGCCGGGTCGAGAGCTCGTCTGTTCCGTTCGCGTTGTGTACGCCGAGCGACGCCGCGACCTTTCGGATATCGCACTGGTCGATCTCCTTGGCCATCTGGAGGAAGACCGAGTTGACCGAGCCGGCCGTGCCCCTCATGACGGTGAACGAGCCCATTTCGTTGGCGTCGTTATGAAAGGTGTACTGACCACCCCAGGGCGGGCCGATGAGCTTGCCGCCCGATGTCTCGGGGGCGCAGGAATCGGCGTACTGGGCCTGGTTGGTCTCAAGGATCCCGGCGTTGAACGCTTCATTGAGGCCGTGTCCGGCGGCGAGGAACGCCAGCAGGACGTATGGCTTGTAGGTCGATCCCGGCTGGAAGCCCAGGGAACCACCGTGCGCGACGTCAGCGGAGTAGTTGACTGCGCTGCTGGTAGCCGGAGGGTTGAGACTCTCGTTGAAGTCCTTGTTCAGGGCCATCACGATGATGTTTCCCGTGCCGACCTCGACGGAAACCGCCGTGGCACCCAGCGAGAATCGGTCCTCGTCCTTCGGCGCCCATTCGCCGACGGTGCTCACGGCGGCGTTTTGCAACGTCGGGTTGATCGTCAGAACGAGCCGGTACCCGCCCCGGTCCCAGGCAGCAGAGCGCTCGGCGGGGGTGTTTCCGAGGGCAGTGAGTTCTGGCACGACACGCTTCGCGTAGTCGCAGACAAAACCATAGCCGGGGGTGGCATTCGTGCAGCCGACTGAAGGTGGCGCGGGCACCACGAACGTCGCGTCGACCGGCGTCGCGATGGCTGTGTCGCGCTCGGCTTTGGTGATACAGCCCTTGTCGCCGTTCATCCCCCACTGCGCCATGCCGGTCAGGATGACGTCGCGACGCTCCTGATTCGCCGCGTAGTGCGCGGGATCGCTCAGGTCGCGAAGGTTCGGGTACTGAACGATCGCGATGAGGCTCGCCGCCTCGGCGATCGTCAGGTCGGAGGCATCCTTCGAGAAGTATTGTTGCGCCGCGGCCTCCACCCCGTAGGTGTTGCCACCGAAACCGGCGATGTTGAGGTAGCCCTGGAGGATCTGGTCTTTGGAGTAGTTCTTCTCAAGACCGATCGCGAGCTTCATTTCCTTGAGCTTGCGGTCGAGGGTGTTCGACAGCGCGGCCGCGATGGCCGCCTTCTTGGCGTCCTCCGACAAGGTCGTGCTGTTGAGTGCCTCCTGCTGCAGAATGTTGCGCACCGTCTGCATGCTGAGCGTCGATGCGCCCGAGTCGCTCGACTTGGTGATCTGACCAACCGCGGCGCGGATGAGCGAGGGCACGTCGACACCACCGTGCGAGTAGAAGCGGCGGTCTTCACCGGCGATCGCGGCGCACTGGAGGTAGGGGCTCATCTTGTCGAGCGATATCTCTTCGCGGTTCTGCTTATAGATCGTCGCGATGTCGTAGAAGTGCTCGGGGTCGGTCGGGTCGGGATGAGCCGGGTCGACAACCGCAATCGTGTTCTGCTGGCTGCCGGAATCGAGCTCGATGTACTCCGGGAGTGCATTGAAGATACCGACAGTGTTGTTGGCGGTGACGCCGGTGACGGCGATGGCGGGGGCGACCATGACGGTGACCAGGAGACCGGCGAGGGCACTGAAGCCGAGGGTCCCCAAGATGCCGAAGAACAGACTGGCGGCCGTCGATTTCTGGGCGGGCATAGGCTCAGGGTACGCGATGGGTCCCCGCCCGAACCTGAATGGATGCCTGCAATGCGCACCTGGGAATACGTCACCACACCCCTCCTTATTCACAACACGACGGCGATCCTGAACACCTGGGGAGTGCAGGGCTGGGAACTCGTGCAGATCGTGATCGGGCCAGAGGGCGGGCTCGTTGCCTACCTCAAGCGGCCTGTTGAGGCATCCGAATGAGTGCCATCGCCGCGCGACTTGCCGAACTGGGGCTCGAGCTGCCCGCAGTCGTGAAGCCTCTCGCCGCCTACGTTCCGGCGGTCGTAACGGGGAACCTGGTGTTCACCGCCGGCCAGCTTCCGTTCGTCGATGGTGTGTTGCCGGCGACCGGCAAGGTCGGTGCGGCGGTCACCGTTGAGGATGCCGCGAAGCTCGCCCGCCAGTGCGCGCTGAACGCGCTCGCCGCGGCCGCCGAGGCGATCGGATCGCTCGACCGTGTGACTCGGGTGGTCAAGGCTGTGGTGTTCGTGAATTCGGCACCCGGATTCACCGAGCAGGCGAAGGTCGCCAACGGCGGCTCCGAGCTGCTGGGCGAGATCTTCGGCGAGGCCGGTCGTCACGCCCGCAGTGCGGTCGGGGTCGCCGAACTTCCGCTCAACTCGCCGGTCGAGCTCGAGCTGATCCTCGAATTCGCCTGAGCGGGGCGCAACCGCTTTCACCCTCAACCGTGAGTTGGACTGGTCGGCCCAAAACGTGAGGCGGTCGACCGCCGATTCGCGGTACAAAGTCGGCGTCGCGACAGAGTTCGTGACGAACTGTGACGACGGCAGAAAGGGGCGATTCTCGTACATCAGGTTGTCGCTGGCGTTCATGGCAGATGCCCTCGCCGGCCGAGGCGGCCTGATGGAAACGTTGTGTTCGTTGCGATCCTAGGCAGCGTCGTTCGGCCTCTGAGCCGGCGATCATACAAGTTCGTGTGACCAGCAAGTGAGGTACCCAGGCCCTTGCATCCTCACGGCATTCTGTGATCAAACTCGCCGTTGCGGTGTCCTCACTTTGGAGTACACTCGGGACCATCCGAGCGCAAATCTCGGTTTGTGGCGCCCCCGATTCCCCCCAATCCGGCGTCACTGTGGCGGCGTCTTTTCCCCCCAAAGGGCGCCGCCCCTCTTCCTTTAATCCCTCGTGTTTCCTTGTCTCGCGTCATGTCGCGAGACGTCGGAGGTGCTCGTGGGGGTTCGCCAGCGCGGCTGTCAGACCCTCGGCTGGGATCGGGGTACAAACTTCGGTCCTTCACTGGGTGCACGTTTGGCCTTGGTCCTCCTTCTGTGCTCGGTTTTCGCGGTGCCTCGGCAATTGAGGCCAGGGTGCTGGCATGGCTGGATTCGTTGCGGGCGGTGACGTCGCGCGGCGAGGGATCGCCCTGTCAGCGTTCGGTCCGTTGGCTTCCGTCGTGGGCGAAGAGGGGGTGACGGATGTCTTTCTCAACGGTGACGGCGCGGTTTGGGTCGACCGGGGGAGCGGGTCGGCGCTCGTCGACGGATTACATCTCGCGGCGCCGGTCGCGCGGGAGCTCGCGGTGCGGTTGGTGGCACTCGGCGATCGACACATTGACGAGACGACGCCGGCCGTCGACGTGCGGCTCGGCGATGGCATCCGGGTTCATGCTGTGCTGCCTCCTGTTTCGCTCGGGGGAGCACTGCTGTCGATCCGCCTGCCCTCGACCCGGATGCTGACGCTCGACGATCTCGACGCAGCTGGATTTTTCGCCGCGGTGGCGCTTGACCGCATCCGGGAGCTGGTGGCGCGGCGCTCGAATCTTCTGGTCACCGGCGCGGGCGGCAGCGGCAAGACGACCTTTCTCGCGGCGCTGCTCGCTGCCGCGCCCGCGCACGAGCGGATCGTGGTGCTCGAAGATGTCGCCGAACTTCGGATCGCGCATCCACAGATCGTCTCCCTCGAGGCACGCCAGGCGAACCTGGAGGGCGCGGGCGGCATCGGCCTCGACCGGCTGGTGCGTGAAGCGTTGCGGATGCGCCCCGACCGCCTCGTGGTCGGCGAATGCCGCGGAGCCGAAATCCGTGAACTGCTCGCCGCACTGAATACCGGTCATGACGGCGGCGCCGGAACATTGCACGCGAACTCCCTCGGCGACGTTCCGGCGCGACTGGAAGCGCTGGGAGCCCTCGCGTCGATGACGACGGATGCCGTGGCGCGGCAAGCGGTCAGTGCGTTCGACGTCGTGCTGCATGTTGAGCGCGGCCCCCTGGGTCGGCGCCTCGCGGCGATCGGGGAGTTCGCGATCCGTCGGGGGAGACTCACGATTCGCCCGCTCGCGGTCGAGCCGGTTGGGGAGGAGGGGTGAGACCGGCAGCGGCGGTGCTGCGTCTCGCGGTGCTGCTCGAGGCGGGACTTGCGCCACTCGCCGCCTGGCGGCACCTCGGGGAGCAGGATGCCGTCGCGGCACGAATCGCCCAGGTCGATGGTGCCGATCGGATCGCCGACGCCATCTTGAGTGCGACGCGCGACGACATCGATCAGTCGGAGTGGGCGTGCGTAGCGGCAGCCTGGCGGGTGGCGTCGGATTCCGGCGCACCGCTGGCATCCACCCTTGCCCGCCTCGGCGAAGTGCTGACTGCGCTCGACGACGCACGGCGAGAGGTCGACGTTGCGCTCGCCGGTCCGGTGGCGACGACTCGGGTAGTGCTTGCACTCCCGCCGCTCGGCCTTTTCGGCGGTGCGCTGCTCGGCGTCGACACTCTCGGCGTTCTCTTCGCCACCCCGCCGGGCTGGCTCTGCCTGATCGCTGGTGGCATCCTGCTCGTGGTCGCCCGGCGAT
>JBDTNW010000059.1:0-7228 GCA_039933575.1 Pseudolysinimonas sp.
CGCAAGCTCGCCGGTGGCAAGCGCGTCGAGAACGTCGAAGACGTGCTCGCGGTCGGCCAGAAGATCATGGTCGAGATCACCAAGATGGATGACAAGGGCAAGTTGTCGCTCGCTCCGGTTGTTGACGACGCCGACGCCGCAGACACCGAAGGGTCGGATGCCGGCTCTGAGGGTCCGGGGGACGCGCCCGCCGAAGGTTGATCTTCACCGCTTAACGTTCGGATGCCGTCCTCCCATTGGAGGGCGGCATCCGTCGTTTGCAGTTCGCCACAGTGACCGGGGGTCGCCACCCTGACGGGGGCTCGCGATCCGAGGATCCCTCTGGAACCATCGGACGGGTGGGGCGACGGTCGTCAGGGACTCTCGGCTTTGACGCGAAAGCACTCGCGCTCGAGCCGACCGAAGGTGACCTCGAGCAGTTCCGCACCGCAATTGAGCTACACGGCCCGCTCCCGGCCGCGGCCGCAACGCGACGCCTCCTTGTCGACACGATCGTCAGGATCGTCCTGAGTGTCGCGCTCCTGATCCCGGCAATCTTGTTTGCGACGTTGCCTTTCGATCCAGACTTCCCAGGGGCGATGGGGTTCGCGGGGTTGATCGGCTTTGTCGTCATGGGAGCTCTGGCCGCCCCGGCAATCTGGCTGCTCCTCCGGCGGATCCGCCGGCGGTGGCGCACCGTTCGGCCCTGGGCACATTGGTATCGGCTCTCTCGATTCGCCAGCGACAACGGGCTACGGTTCATCGCGGAAATGGAGGAGCCGCGTCACGGCGGGCTGATGTTCCACCAGGGAAAGTACCGGCGAGTCGTGGATCTCGTGCTCACCCCCGACTTCAGCTTCGAGATCGGTACCTTCACTTTCGTCTCGACGAGCAGCACCAAGAACCCTGAGCCAAGGTTCTCCTACCTGCGAATGACGTTGCCTCGCCGTGTGCCACATCTCGTTCTCCTCTCGGTGGCACGGCGCGGTTTTCAGGGCTACAGCGCCGTCGGCCTGGCCTTCGCCGAGAGCCAACGGGTGAGCCTCGAGGGCGATTTTGACCGAACGTTCTCGACCTACGCGCCCGACGGCTACGGCGTCGATGCGCGTTACGTGCTCACACCCGACTTCATGGCGATCCTGGTGGACAACGCGGCGGCTTTCGACGTGGAGTTCATTGACGACCACATGTACGTCTACTCCTCCTCTGCGTGGGACTTGGAGCGGTTCGCTACCTGGGCGTGGGCGTTCCGATTCGCGGAGACTGTCGGCACCCGTGCACTGCGACGCACCCGGATGTTCTCGGACGACCGCTCGTCGGCACCCGGCTTTGCCGTCGCCCCGCAGGGCCGTCGTCTGAAGGTCGGTGTGCCGCTCGTTGCCGGGTTGATCACTGCCGGTGTGATCGGATTCCAGGTACTGCGGTTAGTCCTCAATCTCGCCCACTGACGGGCGCCTCCGGTCAGTAGTAGATGACCGGACCGTTCGCCGCCGAAAGTACGGTCGCTATCCCGATCAGAAACACCAGCCCGAGCGCTCCGAGCAGCAGACCGAGCACGAGCGGCCGCCAGCGGGTGGTGACCAGCAGGGTGCAGGCGACGATCGCGGCGTAGACGAACACGATCAGAACGAGGAACGGCAGCACGACGCTCGAGTCGGCGCTGGCCGCGCACTCCGGCGGCGCCGGGTAGATCGCCGGGCAGACGGATGCCGGGCGGGGGAGTGCCCAGAGGATGCCGATTGCCGCGAGCGCAAAGAGGCCGGCTGGGGCGAGCCAGACCGCACGACGGCGTGTGTCGGGAGCGGTTGTGGCGTGCGCGACGGTGACTTTGGGGGCGGTGACTTTGCTCATGACATCCCTCTCAGGGGTCCGAACCCGGGCCCTCAATTACCAAGACGCACGAGACCCTTCGAACGTTGGGCTTGTGGCTATGGTCGCGGTGCGATGGAGTCGATTCGATGCAATAACGATTCGGCCACGTCGGCCGGGTGCGACGAATACCTGAGGTTACGCTTCGACCAGTACGCGCCGCACCCCCGCCGGCTCGTCGGCGGAGAGCGGTGAGGAGGTGCCGGGATGAGTGATCACAGCAGCACTCCCGTGGCCACACCGCCCAACGGACTCTCAGCGGTGACCACCGCGCAAACTCGCGCAATCGTCGGAACGATGCCCACCGCCATTCGCCGCCGGGTGGGCGACTCCGACCTCAGCGTTTTTCCGATCGCGATGAGCGGCAACGTATTCGGGTGGACGGCGGATGCTAGCGAGAGCGAGCGTGTTCTCGATGTCTATGCGGCGCACGGCGGCAACTTCATCGATACGGCCGACAGCTACGCGGGCGGGCGCAGCGAGATCATCATCGGCAACTGGTGCCGGTCCCGAGGGCTGCGCGACGACGTCGTACTTGCCACCAAGGTCGGCAAGAGCGCCGATCATCCCGGCCTCAGCGCGTCGGCAATCGAAGCTGCCGTCAACGCCTCCCTTCGCCGTCTGCGTACCGACCGGATCGACCTGCTCTACCTGCACCTGGATGAGCCCGAGGTGCCGTTCGACGAGACCCTGCTCGCGGTCGATGAACTGATCCGCGCGGGCAAGGTGCGGTACTTCGGGGCGTCACACCACACCGGCAGCCGGCTCATCGAGGCGCGGATCGCATCTGCGCAGCTCGGAGTCGCCCGCATGGTCGCGCTGCAGAACCACTACAACCTGGTTTTCCGAACCGAGTACGAGCAGGGGCTCGCCCGAGTCGCGGCCGACCTTTCCCTCGGAGTCATGCCGCGGTTCGCACTCGCCGGTGGATTCCTGACCGGGAAGTACCGCTCGAAAGCCGACATCCTCGGCAATCGCCGCGAGTCGGAAGTCGCGCGCTTCCTCAACCGCTCAGGGCTCAAGGTGCTGCATGCGCTCGATGGTGTTGCGGCCGAGCACGACGTTCCGCTCGCCACTGTCGCGCTCGCCTGGCTACTCAGTAAGCCGAACATTGTCGCGCCCGTCGTCTCGGCCAGCACCGCCGATCAAGTCTTCGGTCTGGTCGCTGCCATCGACGTGTCGCTCACGCGATCACAGTTGACAGCACTCGACCGCGCCGGCGAGTAGACCACCCAGAGGGTGACTCGCCGACGCGGTCGGGAGGGGTTGAGCGCTCGGTGCTAACTGAGTCCGGGGACGCCGGGGATGACGATTTTGCCACCGATGAGCACGAGCCAGACAATCAGCAGGATGATCGCGATTACGGTAACCGCGACGCCGCCGCGATGCGTTCCGCCGCTAAAGGCGATCGCGATTACGAGCAGGATCAAGGTGATCAGCGCCAGCAGTGGGGAGCCGAAAGGTACGTTCGCGACGAACAGCGAGAGGAGGAAAAGCGCCGAGGCAAGGATCTCTAGCACGGCGAGGATCGCGACGCCGCGGCGGACGCGGACGACCCCGTCGACCAGGGCGAGGATTCCGCCGATGAGGGCGACGATGAATGGAAGCGTTAGGTCGGGGAAATACACAGTGAAGTCTCCTTCAAGCGCGGCGGCAGTGCCGTGCGGACCCGAGCTTAGCGGGATCGAGGGTAGAAAGGCCCCCTTCTGGGGCACGTTTCGAAGAGGGCGCTGTCAGCGCTTTGCTTCCGCGATGAGTCGGTCGTAAGTGCGGGTCAGGGCGGTCGAGGCGGCGATCGGGTCGCCGGCATAGCCGCCACTCATGGCACCGTCACGTGCGAGAACGAGTTCGTCCGCAGCGTCGCCCGGGAGCGGGTGGCCGAGGGCGCGGGTCAGGCGTTCAAGGACGGTGTTGTACCAGTCGCGGTGTGCGCGCACGGCGACGCGAACCGGCGCATTTTCGTCTGCAAACTCCGCGGCAGCATTGATGAAGGGGCAGCCCCGGAACCCGTGTTCGGCGATCTTGGCGAGCACCCCATCTCGCATGCCACAGAGAGCGACCTCCGCGTTGTGGGCGTCGGTGATGATCTTGGTGATCGATTCGACGAGCTGCCGGTGGCGGTAGCCGATGTAGGCCGCGATGACGCGGTCCTTTGAGCCGTAGTGCTTGTAGAAGGTCGCCTTTGTCACATTCGAGGCAGCGATCAAACGGTCGACGCCCACGGAGCGGATGCTCTCGTCGTAGAACAACTCGTTGGCGGTGAGCAGGATGCGTAGTTTCGCCGGCGCTTCCGGCAGCTCGGTAAGCGGTGGGTCGATTTCGATGATCAGGGGCACGCAGACTGCTCTCGCTGGCGAATGGTGTGAAGCGGATCGGACTTGAGGTCCGGCACAGGACCCCAGGGGATAGGGCACTTTGCCGGACCAACGCTGATAGCAGCGCGAGCCAACTAGGCGACAATAGCACAGGGGGACAGACAGGTGCGTCTGTCCGCACTCGGCGTGTTCACGGACGGCGGCGGCAGGCCCCGCGGGGATGACTTAGGCTCGACACGATGAACGGTGCTGTCGCGTTCCCGCTCGATCTCCCCGAGCTGCGAATCACCGCATCCGGCGGCTCCCTCGTGCGTCGCACAATCCTGCCGAGCGGGGTGCGAATCCTCAGTGAGCAGGTTCCGGGGTCGCAGAGCGCCACCATCGGATTCTGGGTTGCCGTCGGGTCACGCGACGAGCAGCCGATCACCTTCGGGTCGACGCACTTTCTCGAACATCTGCTCTTCAAGGGCACCACGAGCCGCACCGCTCTCAACATCGCCGTGTCGTTCGATGCTGTCGGCGGCGAGCACAACGCGATGACTGCCAAGGAATACACCTGCTACTACGCCAAGGTGCGCGACCAGGACCTTCCGATGGCCGTCACAGTTCTGGCCGACATGTTCACCTCGTCACTTCTCGACGCCGACGAGTTCGAGAGCGAGCGTGGGGTCATCCTCGAAGAGCTCGCGATGGCCGACGATGACCCATCGGATGTCGTCAGCGAGCGGTTCTTCGAAGCCGTCTTCGGCGAACATCCACTCGGCCGTCCGATTGGCGGCTACCCGGATGCGATAACCGCGGTCACCCGCGAGGCGGTTTGGGAGCACTACCGCGCCAACTACCGACCGCAGGATCTTGTCATCTCAGTCGCCGGAGCAGTCGACCACGACCTCCTCGTCGGCTGGGTGGTGGCTGCGCTCGAAACCGCGAAGTGGAACCTGACGGTCGACGCCCGTCCCGTCGCGCGCCGCGACCCCACCGTCGACCTGATCAAACGCGGCAGCCCGCTCGTGATCGCCGACCGCCCCACCGAGCAGGTCAACCTGTTGCTGGGCGTCGCGGGTCTGCACGCATCCGACCCTCGGCGGCCGGCGCTCACCGTGCTCAACTCGGTGCTCGGCGGGGGGATGTCGTCACGGCTCTTCCAGGAGGTCCGTGAGAAGCGTGGACTTGCCTACTCGGTCTACTCGTTCGCGGCGTCGTACGCCGACGCCGGTGTGATGGGCCTGTACGCGGGTTGCTCGCCGAAGAAAGCAACCAAAGTGGGCAAGCTCATGCTCGACGAATTTCACCGATTGGCCGATGGGGGCATCACCGACGAAGAGCTCACCCGCGCACGCGGCCAGCTCGGCGGGGCTTCCGCGCTCGCGCTCGAAGACTCCGACACTCGCATGACCCGACTTGGCCGCTCCGAGTTGACGATGGGAGAGTTCGCCGACCTCGACGAGATTCTTCGCCGCCTCGACAGCGTCACGGCGAACGACGTGCGCGACCTCGCGGCCGAACTTGCCTCGCGACCCCTGTCGATCGCGGCGGTCGGCTCGGTCGACGAGGGAGCCCTCGCCAGCCTTGACGGCGAAGCCGCCGCAGCCTGATCTGACGTCCCCGAAGTCCCACCCGCAGTACTGCCCGGCAAGGAGAACCGCTCGCCATGCCATCCCGCTATCTCTACCTGGTACGCCACGGCGAGCAGAAAGACGCCGAACACGGTCTGCCCGACGGTCCGCTCTCGAAGCGCGGTGTCAGTCAGGCTCAGGCGATCGCCGAACGCCTCGGCGACGTGCCGTTCACCGGTGCTTGGACTTCGCCGCTGCAACGCGCTCGGGAAACCGCGCGCATCATGACCGAGCGGCTGCCCTCGCTCACGCCGGAGCCGTCGGCGCTCTTGATGGATTGCATCCCCTCTGGCCCGACGCCCGACATGCCCCACGCCTTTGAACCATTTTTCGGGGCAGTCACCGAAGAAGAGATCGAAGCCGGCGAGGCGCAGATGTCCGATGCGATAGCCGAATGGATGGCGCCCACCCGCCAGGATCGGCACGACCTGCTGATCACGCACAACTTCGTGATCGGATGGTTCGTGCGCGAGGTGTTCGACGCACCCCGGTGGCGCTGGCTCGGGATCAATCAGGCAAATGCCGGGCTCACGATCATCCGGGTCAGATCGGCGAAACCGCCGGTGCTCATCACGCACAACGATCTCGGTCACCTGCCACGCGAACTCCGCAGCGGACTGCCGGAAGAGCAGCCCTACTAGAGCCGTCCTGCGGGTCATCGGACGAGGATGACGCGCGGCAACCCCCGCCAGGCGGAGTCGGTCGTCAGCACGTCTTGGCCGAGTCGAGCGCCCAGCGCGAGGCACAACCTGTCGCCGAGCGACAGTCCTGAACCGGCACTCCACAGTGTGGCCGCTCGTTCGCCATCCGCTTCGGTGACCGCTTCGATGCGGATGCCGTAGCTCAGCAGCAGCTGCCGCGCGAGTGGCCAGTCGCCGCCAGCCTGCCTGACCTTTTGTGCGACCTCGGACCAGTTGGCGGCCCCGCAGATCGCCTCGGCGAGGCGAGAATGGACTTCGTGAGCGCCAGCCTCGCCCTGGAGAAAGGCGAGCAGTGCGCTCGCATCGACCACGGTCACGCCACGGCGTCTTCGCGAGCGGCGGCCGCACGCCGCTCGGAGAGCAGATCGGCGACCAGGTCGTGACCGGCAAGCTGCGATCGGATGGCCGCCAGCGCGGCATCCTGCGAGAGGATCAGCAGGCCGTCTTTCGCGTCCACCCCCTCGAGCGCGATCAACGTCGTGCCCTCCGCCCAGCCGAAACGTTCTCGAACATCAACGGGCATGACGGTGCGGCCCTTGTCGCCGACCCGGATCTGGTGAGTGGTACTCATGCATCCAAGGTACCACCAGCGATAACGCATTCCCACTTCAGCTCATGGCGAAAGGAGACCTGAGCCGGGACTAGCCCAACCGCTTCAAAAACCAGTGCGTCGCGTTCGGGTTGTCGTTGTAGGGCTCGACCTGCTCGTAGCCGGAGGTTCGGTACAGGTTCTGGGCCGCCTCGAGTC
>JBDTNW010000060.1:0-7208 GCA_039933575.1 Pseudolysinimonas sp.
CGTCAGCACCCGGAGCCTGCGAACCGGGTGCGGCGGCCTGGGGTGCGGGAGCCTCGGCCGGAGCGGACGCCGCCGGAGCCGATGCGGCGGGCGCGGGAGCTGCCGGCGCTGCCGTTTCCGCTGCCGGCGCGGGACGCGGGGCCGGGCGCGGAGCGGCGGGTGCCTGTGCGACGGCGGCTGGTGTTGCCGGCGCCTTGAATCCGTCGGCCTCAAGTGCCGCCTTGAGCTTCCGCGCGACGGGCGGTGCGATGCTGCTGGATGCGCTCTTGACGAACTCGCCCATGTCATTGAGCTTGTCGAGAGCGATCTTCGAGTCGATGCCGAGTTCGGCGGCGACTTCGTGAACTCGTGGGTTGGCCACAATTCTCCTGTCTGGGGTCCAGCCCTAGACAGGGTCGGACGCTAAAGGGTGAGGAAACTCATTTCGAGTCGCTCATTAGTTGTCCATGTGCCGATCAGTCCATTTCTGAAGGTCTGACAATGTGTTTACGGAAATCAAGTGATATGCGGAAAGCGTGCCGTGATCTCGGAGGTGTCCGTGATCTCGGTGTGAAGCGCCCGCCCGAAAGCCCGGCGCTTTGTTGCCGCATCAACGCATCCGGGATCCGAATGCACCCATGCGCCCCTGCCCGGAAGTCGTGCCGCGGTATCGACCACGACGCGTCCGTCACGCGCGACGACTCTCAGAAGTGAGGTTCGGGGAGCGCGCTGCCGGCAACCCAGGCAGGTTCTGACGGCTTCCATGCTACCCCCATCATGCCGGTTGGCATCCCGAGCGCCAGGAATTCGCCCGCCGCGCCGCGATGTCGGATACCTTTCGCTTCATGAGCGAGACACCGGTCGAAACCAATGATCGTCGACGTGGCTGGCTAGGTCCGCTGCCCGTCTGGGCTTGGGTGCTCATCACCATCGTTCTCGTGGTCGGATTGCTGCTGATCGGGATCGCCCTGTTCTCCGGTGGCGGCCAGGGAGGGGCGTCGCCAAGCCCCAGTCCCACCCCGTCCACGGCGACACCGACGCCGACTGCGAGCTCGTCGCCGACTCCCACCGAGACACCTGACGCGTCCGGTGGGGGCACCTTCGACAGCACGATGGATGCCTTCCTCTCGTCAGTATTGGATTCGCAGAACACTGCGGTGCTTGCCGAGGGCGGCACGTTCAGCGACCCGGTCTTCGTCTTGGCAGCGAACAGCGGCCTGATTCAAAACATGAGCCCAGCCGACGCGGTCGCCGCGATGGGCTTCATGTTCACCCCGAGCGACCCGAACTCGTGGGACCTTGCGCTCTCCGACAGCACTCTGGCTGGCTACCGCGCGGGACCCTACGGCGACTACTTCCCGGAAGGGGCAATCGTCGCGCGTTCCCACGACGGGCACGTCTTCTCGTTCATCGGGAACGGCGTGACGATCACCAAGATGTTCATGGCCGGATCCGAAGACCTGCTGCACTGAGTCGAAACCCGGAGCCTGGTGGTGGAAGAGCTCGGATTTTCAGAGCTGCGATCCCTACTGGATGCGGTCTACATGCTGAGCTCGGTGCTCACCATCGAAGAACTTCCGCTCGCTGTTGCGAAGATCGCGTACGAGTTGGTTCCGTGTGACCACGCTGCCTGGGCGATCGTCGATTTCGCGGGCGGCGGGATGGAGACGGTGCACTGGCCTTACGACATCAGTGATCGGGTCAAGCAGCTTCCGGCAGATCTGGCAGGTGTCCCGCTCGTGCCTGCCGCCGCCACGGGACCTTCCACCACAGTCATCCGGCTGAGCGACTTCTACACGACCCTGGAATGGCGCAGCACGGCGCTCTACTCCGAGCTCTACCGTCCGACGGGTGTCGAGTTTCAAATCGTCGTCCCGGTGGGCTTCTCATCCCCGGCCGACTCCGGAGCGCGTGGCAAACGTGCGGAGTCGTTCACACTCGGCCGATCGGATAGCGACTTCACCGATCGCGAACGAGCCATGCTCGATGAGTTCGGTCGCCACGTCCGCTCTGTCGTCCGGCGCCTTCGCACGCTGCCCCATGATCTGAATCTCCGATCTGCATCGGCCGCCGGACTCACCGTCCGGCAGTTCGAGTCTTTGCTGGCGATCGCTGACGGAGCGTCGGCGAACGTCGCGGCCAGCGCGCTCGGCGTCTCCCCCAAAACCCTCGAGAACCATCTTCAGGCGGCGTACCTTCGCCTCGGCGTGAGCAATCGGACAGCCGCGATCGCACGCCTCCGCGGGGGAACCCCGAGTCACGTTGGGTTAGGGGTAGTTCCCACGTAGGTTGGCCGGTCGGGCACACCTGAGGGGTTTCCCTCATGGCGGCGATGTTTTTCGGCGACTTGGGTGGGATTCATGACACGTGTCCTCGCCGGCCTCGGAGCCGCCGCCCTGCTGACGTTCGCCCTCGCCGCCTGCTCGGCACCGGCATCCGATCCCGGGAGCGGCACTCCCCCGGCGGCGTCGTCCGACGCCCCAAGCGACGCGCCCTCTTCTGCCCCTGTCGCCGCAGGGCCCGCAGGCTGCGACCTCGTCAACCCCGAGCTGCTGCAGTCAACGCTCGGCGTCGCCGCGGGCACAGCCGAGGTTGAGGCGAGCTTTACCGGCGGCCCGCCGTCGTGCAAGTACGCCGACCTGCAGATGGACGTGCAGGTCACCACGAGTCCCGACCTCTACCTCCCCGCAAACCTCTACGACGGCCATGACCTCCCCGGCTCGGTTCCGGTGCCCGGTGCGGATCGCGGCTACGCCGTCGGTGGCTCGCTCGTCGTGGTCAAGGGCGGGGTCGGCGTCTTCGTGACCGGTTCCTATCCCGGGATCAGCGTCGACGCATTCCTCGCGTTGGCGACTGCAATCGCAGGCGAACTGTAGGCGCTCAGGACTCCATCACGGAGTCAGGCTGGATGTCGATGCGAGCGCCCGTGAGCTTCGCAGCGAGACGTGCGTTCTGGCCTTCTTTACCGATGGCGAGCGAGAGCTGGTAGTCGGGAACCAGGGCACGCACGGCCTTCGTCGCCTCGTCGACAACAAAAGCGCTCGACACCTTCGCTGGGGAGAGAGCGTTCGCGACGAAGGTCGCCAGATCGTCCGACCAGTCGACGATGTCGATCTTCTCGTTGTTGAGCTCCGCTGTCACCGCACGAACCCGTGACCCGAGCTCGCCAATGCAGGCACCCTTGGCGTTGATCCCGGGCTCGGTCGCACGGACGGCGATCTTGGTGCGGTGGCCAGCCTCACGGCTGAGCGCGGCGATCTCGACGACGCCTGACGCAATCTCGGGAACCTCAAGCGCGAACAACTTTCGAACGAGCCCAGGATGCGTGCGGCTCACCGTGATCGACGGACCCTTGAGGCCCTTCGACACGCTCGTAACGTAGACGCGGATGCGGTTGCCGTGGCTGTAGTCCTCGCCCGGCACCTGCTCTTCGGGCGGGAGGATCCCCTCAACCGACCCCAGGTCGATGTGGATCATCCGCGGGTTTGGTCCCTGCTGGATCACGCCCGCAACGATGTCGCCCTCACGGTTGCGGAAGTCACCGAGCACCTTCTCGTCGCCAATATCGCGCAGGCGCTGGTTGATGACCTGCTTTGCAGCGAAGGCGGCAATGCGACCAAAATCTTCGGGGCTGTCGACGGCCTCGCCGACCACTTCGCCGTCATCGTCGAGTTCCGGGATGAAGACGGTGACGTGACCGGTCTTGCGATCGAGTTCGACCCGGGCGCCGAGATCCGGAGCCTGGTCGGTGTGCTTGAGGTAGGCGGTCAGAATCGCCTGCTCGATGATCTGAACGAGTTCCTCGAACGGAATTTCGCGCTCGCGCTCCATGAGCCGAAGCACGGAAAGATCGATGTCCAAGGTAAATCTCCGCTCTTCAGTTCTGAGTTCCGAGCTTACCCGGCGAGCGCCCCGAGCAAGTCCGCGACCGGCATCTCGGTGCGCTGCCCCGAACGGCGATCCCACAACTCGACGACGCCGTCAGCTGCACCGCGTCCCACGATGACGATGACGGGTACTCCCAACAGTTCGGCGTCGCCGAATTTCACACCGGGCGACACCTTCGCGCGGTCGTCGAAGAGCACGTCGTGGCCCGCAGCCTCGAGATCGGCAACCAGCTTTTCGGAGACCTCGAACACGATCTCCTCGCGACCGGTCGCGATCAGGTGAACGTCGTAGGGCGCGACTTCCTTGGGCCACAACAACCCCTTGTCGTCGGCCGTCGCCTCGGCGATTGCCGCCAGGATGCGGGTGACCCCGATGCCGTAGGAGCCCATCGTGACCGTGACGAGCTTGCCGTTCTCGTCGAGCACCTTGAGTCCGAGCGCCTCGGCGTACTTGCGCCCGAGCTGGAAGACGTGCCCGATCTCCATCCCGCGTGCAAGTTCCACGGGCCCCGAACCGTCAGGTGCAGGGTCACCCGCACGCACCGCCGCGACCTCGACGGTGCCGTCCGAGGCGAAGTCGCGGCCGGCGACGAGCCCAAACACGTGCTTCTCGTCTTCATTGGCGCCGGTTATCCATTCGGTTCCGTCGATGACGCGAGGGTCGAGCAGATACCGGATGTTGGTCGCCGACTCTTCGCCGAGGAGCGGGCCGAGCGCCGACCAGGGGCCGATGTAGCCCTTAACCAGAAGCGGATTCTTCTCGAAGTCGGCTTCGGTCGCGGCCTCTACCTCGGCGGGAGAGAACGCGACCTCGGCGCGCTTCAGGTCGACCTCGCGGTCACCCGGCAGGCCGACGATCACGATTTCGCGGCTGCCATCGACGTGAGTGAGGGCAAGCACGACGTTCTTGAGGGTGTCGGCAGCCGTCCAGGCGTAGCCGGGCTTGGGGTACTCGGCGTTCGCGAGATCGACCAGGGTCTGAATCGTCGCGGTTCCGGGCGAAGGCAACACTCGGGGCGCGGGAAGAGTCGAGACGTCGACATCCCTCGGCGGCACCAGTGTTGTGAACGCTTCGACATTCGCGGCATAACCACCGGCCGACCGCACAAAGGTGTCTTCGCCGATCGGGGTGGGGTGCAGAAACTCTTCCGAACGCGAACCGCCCATGGCGCCAGCATCGGCTTGCACGATGACATAGTCGAGTCCCAGGCGGGTGAAGATCCGCTCGTAGGCGTCGCGCTGTGCTTGGTACGAGACCTCGAGGCCGGCATCCGTGTAGTCGAATGAGTAGGCGTCCTTCATCGAGAATTCGCGACCGCGCAGGAGACCGGCACGGGGGCGGGCCTCATCCCGATACTTGTCTTGGATCTGGTAGATCGACAGTGGCAGGTCTTTGTACGACGAGTACAGGTCTTTCACCAGAAGGGTGAAAACTTCCTCGTGCGTCGGGGCGAGCAGGTAGTCGGCACCTTTGCGGTCCTTCAACCGGAAGATGCCGTCTCCGTACTCCTCCCACCGACCGGTCGCTTCGTAGGGCTCGCGGGGCAGCAGCGCGGGAAACAGCACCTCCTGCGCACCGGCCGCATCCATCTCTTCGCGGATGACGGCCTCGACCTTGCGACGCACCTTGAGCCCCAGCGGCAGCCACGCGAAAATCCCGGGCGCCTGACGACGGATGTACCCGGCCCGCACCAGCAGCCGGTGCGATGTCACCTCCGCGTCGGAAGGGTCCTCACGCAGGGTGCGGACGAACAGGGAAGACAGGCGCGTGGACACCCGACGAGCCTACCGAGGCGTTGCACCTACCCCGACGGGTCCAGAGTGTTCACGCCCCTCCCCCGACTTGCCGAAGGGTCGGTGTTGGGGCCTTAGCGCGGCGAAATCCCCCCAACACCGACCCTTCGTCGGCTCTCCACGATGCCGAAACGCGTGTCGATGTGCACAAGGTGGGACCGTGCGCAGGATGTGCGGGGAATGGGCGACGAAAGTACGCAGGTGCGACGCCCGGTGCCCCTCCCCGCGGAACTGGGGCAGGCGTTCTCCGTCTCCGCCGCGCTTGACATCGGGGTCGGTCGCGACCGGTTACGCGCCCGTGACGTGACACGCCACTTCACGGGAGGCCGGGTCGTCCAAGTTGCGTTAACCACCCTCGACCTAGCACGGGCGCTTTCGGTGCTCCTTGAACCGGAACAGTACTTCAGCCATCTCACGGCGGCCGAGTTCAACGGGATGCGGCTACCCGAAGGCCGGAGACCGACCATCCTGCACGTGACCTATGAGAACGCCCATCGCGCAATGCGACGCCCGGACGTTGTCGGGCACAAGACGAAGCACCCAGTGCCGGTCATCGAGTTCGCTGACGGCCTTCGCGTTTCCAACCCCGTCGCCGCGTGGACCGAATGCTCGAGCATCCTGAGCGTGGACGACCTCGTCGCCATGGGTGACGGCCTCGTCCGCCGAAAGGCACCGCAGGCGACCCTTGAGGACCTCGCACGAACCGTGGCGGCGCACGCCGGTCGGCGCGGAGCAGCACGCTTGCGGGCAGCGCTTCCGCACATCCGTCCGGAGACCGACTCCGCGCGCGAGACGCGCCTGCGACTCGCAGTCGCACGCTCGGGGTTTCCCGAACCCACGGTGAATGGTCCGCTCGTCGATCGCCGCGGAGCGCAAATCGCACGAGGCGACTTGGTTTTCGAGTCGTTCGGTGTCGTCCTGGAGTACGAGGGGCGACAACACGCCGATGACCCTCACCAGTTCGCGATCGACATCCGCCGTCTCGACGAGATTGCGGAGGCTGGCTACCGGGTCATCCGCGTGGATCGCGTGCTGCTTGCGAGGCCCGACATCCTGCACCGCAAAATCCACACGGCGCTCACCGAACGAGGTTGGCACCCATGAACGGCCGTGAAGGGTCGCTGTTGGGCTCTATGCAACCTGCACACGCCCCAACCGCGACCTTTCGCGTCGCGCGGATGCTCAGACGGTGACGACCTGGGGGGACCCTTGTGGAGCGTCCGGCATTTCGGCCGCGAGACGGTTCGCCTCTTCGATCAGAGTCGCGACGATCTCGGATTCGGGAACGGTCTTGATGACCTCACCCCGAACGAAGATCTGACCCTTGCCGTTGCCCGATGCCACCCCGAGGTCGGCTTCGCGAGCCTCCCCCGGACCGTTCACGACGCATCCCATCACCGCGACTCGCAACGGCACTGTCATGCCCTCGAGACCCGCAGTGACGTCATTCGCGAGGGTGTAGACATCCACTTGCGCTCGTCCGCATGACGGGCAGGAGACGATCTCAAGTTTGCGTTCACGGAGGTTGAGCGACTGCAGAATCTGCAG
>JBDTNW010000061.1:0-7207 GCA_039933575.1 Pseudolysinimonas sp.
CGGGCAACTTCTCGAACGTGCTCAAGATCAAGCCGCCGCTCAGTTTCGACGAGGCTGCCGCAGACTTCTTCGTCGACGCGCTGGATCGTGTGCTGGCCTGACGGCGCGGGTCCCCTCCTAGACTCGGCTCGAAATGATCATGTCGGCATCCGGACGACTTCTCGTCGTCTGCAAGGAAGATCAGACGCTCGAGGTTCTCGATCTTCTGTCGGGCACGACGGTGGGTCGCATTCGGGCATCGGGCTTCACGCCGCACGAGGTCGCGGCAACGCCGGATGGCACTCGTGCCTACCTCCCGATCTACAGCGACGTGGGGCTCGGCAATCCCGGGACGGATGGACGCGCAATTGACATCGTCGACCTGGTCGAAATGAGATTGGCCGGCAGCATCCCGATCGATGTGGGCTCGCGCCCTCATCTCCCAGTCATGGGTGTGGATGGCAGGCTGTACGTCAGTACCGAGCTCGACGAGTCGGTCAGCATCTTCGATCCATCGTCGGGGGCGAGGGTTGGCCGGCTGCCGACGGGGCGTCCTCAGTCCCACATGTTTGTGTTGTCTCCGGATGGCGCTCGTGCCTACTCGGCCAACGTTGACACCGGCAGCGTCAGCATCGTCGATGTTGCGTCGGAGTCTCTCCTTGACGTCGTCGATGTCGCCCCCGAGATCAACCGCATCTCGATCTCACCCGACGGCGCAACTGCGTTCTGCGCCGACCAGACACTGCCCCGTGTCGCCGCCATCGACCTGGGGTCGAAGCGTGTCACCTGGATCGATCTGCCCTCCCGCGGGTTCGGCACGGCGGTGACGCCCGACGGCCGCTTTCTCGTCGTGGCCCTTCGATGGGCCTCGCAGATCGGCGTGGTCCATCTCGCGGATCCGACGTCGGTGACCGCGATCGACGTGCCCGCGAGTCCGCAAGCGATCGTCGTGCATCCGGCCGGAACCCATGCCTACTCTGCGTGTGATGCGGCAGGTGAGGTCGTCGAGGTGGACCTAGGCACCCGGCAGGTCTCGCGCATCTTCTCGACCGGACGGGGCCCTGATGGTATTTGCTGGGCCGCCGAGCCGCGTGAGCTGCTGCTGAACTGAGAACGGAATCCATGGCAACTGTCGAGGATGTCGAAGCGTTGGGCGCCGAGTTGGAGCGTTCATATCAGGTTTACGTGCGCGGGCGGTTGAAGTTCCGCGTCGGCCAGCTCGTCTACGTTGCGTTCTCGCTCGACGAGACGATCATGGGCTTCGCGTTCCCGAAGGATGAGCGTGCGGCGCTGGTCGGTGGGGACCCCCGAAAGTTCCAGATGCCCTCGGAGTCAGACCTGCGCTTCAACTGGGTCCACGCAGATCTGGCGTCTCTCGACCCCACCGAGGCGCGCGAACTCGTCGTCGACGCGTGGTGCATGGTCGTCCCGCAGAAAGTTTCCCGCGCCTACGATCTCGCCCATCCGTACGGTCCCGAGTGACCTGAATCACCGCTCGTTTGATTCAACTCGATAGCCCCGACCCGGGCTCGGATCGAATCACGTATTCGAGTTCGCCGCGAAGCACGGGTGCTATCGGCTTCGTGGGGTGGCCAATTATCAGGATGTTTATAGGCTCACGTATCTGCGCGGCCCGAGCGGCATCATCGTGATGTTCGCTCAAAACCTGACGAAGAAGTAGCCCCGCGGCGCACAAGATCATGGCGACTATCAGGGCCTTGGCCTTCCGAAGACCATATTTACTTGCTGCGCCGACCCGCTCTCCTAGCCGCAGTTCGCGTCAGAACAGAGCGGCGGGCGCCCCGATCATCGGTCGATCCACTTATTGACTCTTCAATAGTTCGGGCCGCACGTCGGGTCAAGACGAACGACAGTAGGAGCCCGCCCTCAATCTTCATCCACGCGACAAGCTCCTCGAAATAGCGCGAGAGCCGGGTGCTCGTGGGCATCGGCTTTCCCGCCTCGAAGGGGTCGGCTTCCAGCTCCGCGGTAAACCAGTTGATGGGGATGTCGCCTCGATGCCAAGCCGCAAGCCGAAAGCCAATGTCGAGCGAGATCGCGACCCCAGTCTTGCGGCTCCTTGCGTCGCGCATCCTCTGGATTTGGCGGGCGACCCACCTGCCGACATTGTCCTCTTTCGATGAGAGGTCAAGCAGAAGTCGAGATAGGGCAAGCGAGAACTCAAGTTCGGGTCGCATCCAGAGGAGGCTAAACGGAAACTGAACGTAGGCGCGGGTGGCGCGGTCAGCGGCGCCTAGCACCTGCTCAATTGCTCGTCGGCGGCTTTCGATGGCGTCCGCTATCCGCCGGCGCCGCCATTCCGCGGTGAATAGGAGAACAGGGACACCCACGCCGGCTACGGCCACCATGAGCCCACCCAGCGTCAGCAAAGTCTCAATCTTCATTGCACTCCCTAGTGGAGAGTCACCGCCGCCACGTATCCGTCAGCTTCACGCTGGTAGATGACCATCTCCGGCTGCGCGTCCTTCATGTAGGCGCGTCCCAGTTCGATAGCTGCGGTCGCGGGGATGGCCGCGATGACATGGATGGTCTGAACATCATGAAACTCTGACTCGACGCGGGCCATGAGTCCCCGCCAGGACGCGCCGAACGCAGCCAGCGACTCTCGGCTAGAGATGGAGGCTGGCCCCTGGGTTGAGGCGAACAGCTCGAATTCGGGGAGAGCCCTGAGGCGATCCGGGATGGCAGCGCGGTCCACGTCGGCCGTGACGTTGATTGAGATCAACACGGCGTCGGCGTTGCCCCTTCCTTGGTTGGCACGAACGTCGAACCTAGTCGGGTCACCGGGGTCGATTGGCCACATCCAACGGGCGTCGTCGTCGCGGCGCATCGACGGCATAACACGCACATCCGACTTGTCGTCGACGTAATAGCCCAACAGGACCAGCGTAGGAATCGGTGCCAACGCGAATACGGCAAGGGTGCCGATTCCTCCCTCCGCGGATCGAGTCCTAACGACTTCAACGCGATCAGCGATGAGCCCTTCGGCGCGAGTCCATGACCAATCAACTGTCTCCGGGTCCGGCAGCTCGATGTCGAAGAGCGAGTCGCGAGCATCCTCGGTGCCCGGGCGAAGGTCCTCGGCCTTTAACGATTCCGACATCTGCCGATCAGTGGCGTACGCGAGCGCCCCTCGAACGCGGGCTGTGAGCCGCAGGACCAGGGTTGGGGCGAGTGTCGAGAAGTCTGTCGCGTGGCGGACATGACTCTCGTGCTTCTCCTTCAGCTTGGCGAGCGCTTCTTCGGTGTAGTAGTCCGCCATGCCGCGGGAGTCGACCTTCCGGTGGCAGTCGTGGCACAGCAGGATTAGGTTCCGGGCGGCGGCACGCTCTTCAAACGACAGTTCGGACTCGCCTCGTGGTGAATCCGCGGCGTCAGTGGCGCCCACGATGTGCGCAATCTCGCCGGTGAGCGTGCGGTGGAGAAACCCAACATCGCCGATCAAGTAACGCGCACATAGGGAACAGCGCCCAGCGGCCTTCGCCCAGATCTCCAGGCGAGTTCCTTGCAGGACTGTTGCTCGGGCGACTTCTGTGTCCCGAACTTGGTCGTCTGCGCTTTCCGGCATTTCCGATTCCGTTTCCGTCGCCTAGCGGCCGTGGCTCCACCGATTGCTTCTCACATTTGAAATGTCGGTGGTTCGGCGTATCCTAGTTACACGGTTGTAGTTCGACAAATTGGGGTAGTCCGAATCCGGGGGATGCAGCCATCGGATTTCGACTATTGGAGACCAATATGCAACTCGCCGACCATTTCGGAATACTGCTCCGAGACACAGTGAATCTCAGTCAGGGTCGACTTGACCTCCTCGCTAGCCGCGTGAGCAGCATCTACGCCGCGATCGAAGCCGACTCGGCGTACGGCACTTACGTCAACGGAAAGAGCCCGCAGGGATCGTGGGCCCACCGGACCATCATCAATCCGGTGGGCGACAAGGAGTACGACGCAGACTTCATGCTACGGATGGACGACGTCGACGACTGGACGCCGCGCGAATATCTGACCAAGCTGAATTCCGCGTTGGGCGCCCACACCACCTATGGGCCGATGCCGCGAGAGCGAAAGAATCGTTGCGTCCGCGTGGTCTATGCAAACTCCTGCCACATCGACGTCGTGCCGAGCATTTCGCGCGGCGGCCTCGAATACATCGCCAACTACGACACCGACGATTGGGAACGCACTGACACCCAGGGTTTCAGCGACTGGATGAAGGCCAAGGATGGAGCGGCGCGGGGGGACCTACGTCGAGTCATTCGGCTGATGAAGTTCCTTCGTGACCACAAGAAATCCTTCACCGGCACCCGCTCCGTAATTCTCACCACACTGCTCGGCGAACAGGTCTCCGAAACCCGCGCAGCCATCGACCCTAGCTACTACTCCAACGTTCCAACGTCGCTACTGCACATCGTCTCGGACCTCGATGACTGGCTGCAGGCCCGCCCGTCACGTCCGTCCATCGCGGACCCTTCCGGATCTGGTATTACCTTCGATCACCGCTGGTCCGATGAGTCGTACTTGTACTTCCGTGATCGAATTCATGTCCACGCCGCCAATATCCGCGAGGCGTACGACTGCGACGACTACGACGAGAGCCTGGAACTCTGGCAGGGGATATTCGGCTCTGGGTTCGTTGCTCCCGCGGACAACAAGTCGAGCGGAAAGTTCGGGACTGCTCCGGCCGCAGCTGGGGTGTCCTCAAGCCTCTCCGGCCGCGCGGGGTGAGCAACAGCGAAAATCCGCGAGCCGTCGACTGGCAACGGGCATTCGCCGACGAACTGCAGGAGGTCGCGGTAGACAGCCCAGGCACTATCCGGGTCGTCGAACGCCGAGCGATCGACAGGGATGGGATGCTGCCGATCCTCATCAGCTTGCCGACCGAGGACATCCAGACCTCCGATGGCGGCTTACACCTTGATGAGCAGGAACGCTTCCTCATCACTGTTCCCGCCAATCCATTCGTGCCGCCCAACGTAGAAGTCGGACATCGCAGGTTCGCGGGTTTCCCCCACGTGCTGGCTGGCTCACGGCTGTGCATCTACCTCGACCCGAGCAGCGAATGGGATCCCAGGGGCGGTGCCCGCGCATTTTTGGATCGACTGTGGTGCTGGCTTGAAGATGCTGCTGCCGGTCGGTTCGACGGTCACACTGCGCTGTATCAGGCGGTCGGTGGAGTGACGAGCACCCCGACTGGCGTCGCTACCGTGGTGGTAAGGGAAGAACTAGCTGAACACCACTCGATGGCATACGTCGTCAGTCGGTCACCGCTACGAGTCGATCTCACCCTGGAATCCGCCGAGGGCGCAGAGGCAGTACCTATCTGGCACAGCGTGGACAGCTTGCCGTTCGGCGTGAGCTCTGATCTCCGCGAGCTTGCGAGTCTCCTTGACGATCCTCAGCTGGAGAGAAACGGCTTGCCGCACGTCGGGACTGCTCCAAAGCTTGAGGGCATTCTGACCACGCTGAAAGCAGCTGCAGACCGCAACCTCGCGGGCGCCGCCCAGCTTTTCGTCCTTTCAGTGGCGCACCCCCGTGGCGGGCCACCCCACCTTCTGGCTGGTGCCTTGGCGAACGATGTCGCGGATGGGCTGCGCGGCACCAAGAACGCTTTGGACTTGGCGGCGAAGAAGCTCCCGATCGCCTGGTACCGCGTCTCCGACGAGCGCCCCAGCGTGACGACTCGCCGAGATTCCAACCGCCCAGTCCGTCGGCTAGCTGGCAGCACCGTGCTTCTCTGGGGATGCGGCGGTCTGGGCTCGTGGATAGCGGAGTTCCTCGTTCGCGCGGGCGTCGCCCGCCTGGTCCTTTGCGATCCCGGAATCGTCACAGGCGGGCTGCTGGTTCGCCAGGCATACGAGGAGCTGGACGTTGGAAACGAGAAGGCGGTCGCCCTCGCAGCGCACCTCAGAAGGATCCAAGACTCCGTCGAGGTCGCGGTTGAGCCAGGCCATCAACCCGCTGACCTGGATGACATTGCTTCCACTTTCGACTTGATCATCGACGCGACCGCAAACCTCGCAGTCTCCCGCAGACTCGCTTCGATCGAAGTCCCACGACGAGCTGTCGTCGCACAGGTCGCCACCGATCGTGACCAAGGCGCCCTGGGCATCGCTACGATTTGGCCGCCCACAGCCGCAAAATCGGCCGAAGACATCGACGCCGAAGCAGGCGAAATCGTGCGGTCAGACAACGAACTCGAGGCCTATCACCAGCTTTGGGGTCTCGGAAATGCCGGCGGCGGACTTGTACCAACCCGAGGATGCTCCATCCCGACTTTTCACGGATCCGCTGCAGACCTTTCAGCTGTCGCCGGCGGCTTGCTTAGCCTGATCGCAGGGCACCTGGGCATACCTCTCGCTGGCGTCCATCTGATGGCGTTGCCACACAGCGGATTGTCGTGCCCGCCGCATCGTTTCATCGAGATCTCGCCAAGCGGATAGACGCAGACTGACGCGGCAAGACTTGGAGCCCGGAATCGTGTATCCGCGCGCAGTGAAGTCAGGCGGTGCGCGCCGCGACCTCGCGCGACATCCGCTTCTCGAACCGCTCGCGACCCTTCTGAGCTTCGACGTCGCGATCCTTGGGCGGCGCGACAGCGACCAGATCCTCGAGCAGGTGACGCGTCACGTGGGCGATCTCGGCAACGGCACGGTCGAAGGCCTCGGTGTTCGCCTTCGACGGTTTCGTCGAACCGCTGACCTTGCGCACGAATTGCAGGGCGGCGGCGTGCACCTCGTCTTCTGACGCGGCTGGCTCGAAGTTGTGGAGTACGTGGATGTTGCGGCACATGCCGCCGACGATACCCGCGACCCCCGCGCAGTACCATGGCGGCTGACCCGACGAGAGAAGCCATGACCGAGGATTGGACCGGCGGCGCCGACGCCGCACTCCCGACAGACGCCCGCGCAATCCTCGCCGGCCGGGTCTGGGATCCCGCCGCAGACGGCCCCTCAGTCGTCGCGGTCCGCGATCACCAGGTCATCGATGTGTCGGCCACTTTCGCCACGATGCGTGCACTCGCCGAAGTGGCTGACCCTGCGGGTTCGCTCGCCGCGGCCGATGGGCCGGTGCTCGGCACCGTTGCCGAGTTGCTCGTGAACACGCCCGAACCCTCGCGTGATCTGAAGCGCCCGTGGCTGCTCTCGCCGATCGACTTACAGGTGGTGAAGGCCGCCGGTGTCACCTTCCCCGTGTCGATGCTCGAGCGCGT
>JBDTNW010000062.1:0-7185 GCA_039933575.1 Pseudolysinimonas sp.
CTCACCCTTCTGTTGAGGGCCACCTCGATGAATGACGACGTTCCCCTTCGGGTCGGGAAGCAGAAGGTAGTCACCCTGGACTTCCTCGAGCTGGAAGAAGTTGCGTAGCCAGACCTCCGCGACGTCGCCCGCGGCTAGGCCCGATCGAGGGTCTGAGATTCCGGACGGCAGAACCCGAGGATCCACGAGCAGGTCAGCTAAGTCGAGGGGCTGCGCGCGAAACACCAGTCGCTCGCCGCGCATCCGCAGCCACGATGAGAGCAACTCGGGAGCCTGCTCGCCAGCATCCCGAAGCCGGATTCTGTTCTTCGCGAGGCGGTCAGCTCGAACGGTGGGCAGCTCGGGGTTGGGGGAGTCGCCGCTCAGCAGCGCAATCAGGGCCCACGCCATCGGCGGCGACATCGGTGGACCGAGACGTGGGCGTGCGACGAATGCGGCGTCGTCGATGATCCACTGCCGCGACCCGATCCGGTGGGCCGGAAGGTCACCTGAGCGCACCAGGCGGCGGACGCGTTGCGCGCTGACGCCACGCCACGCCGCATACTCGTCTACAGAAGCCATGACACAAGTGTTTCGCTAACGAACCGCTTGTGTCAAGCCAGGCGCGTGGGTGGTAATGTGCACCTCGCACCCCTGGATGCTTCGGCTACCAGGTACGGGGCCTCGCGAGGGGCCCCTGTTTCATGGCTGGCGATGCAGGATGCCCGTGACCTGTGGGTCGCGCGTCAGAGCCTCAACCTTGATTTGGTGCGGCCGCTCGACTTCATTGCCGCCTGATCCCCCGGCTCGCCAAGAGGCCGCTGTCAACCTCCGATGTGACCCACCGCGTCGTGAGGGTATGAAGAAGATCACAGCCGCCGCGCTGACCGCCGTGCTGAGCGTGACGCTCGTTGCGCTGACAATCTCCCCGGCATCCGCTTCGGCGGGGTCGGTTCTGCTCTCAGACACGCACCCGTACTACAACACGCCGTTTACCGTCTCGGGCTCGTGCGACCCGGGCGAGCCCTACCTCGTGCAGCTCCGCTACACGATCGGCGGCCCTGCGTACCAGAACCTCTCGGGAGTCGCCGATCCCGCGACAGGCGAGTTCGTGCAGTCGGCTCTCGTGCCCTGGTCGAACAGCTACTCATCCCCCGGCAACCCGCTCGATGTGAGCGTCTACTGCTCGCCCGACGTGACCACGCCCTCCTACCCGACCGTGGCAGACCCGAGCGATCGGGCCAACGTCTCCACCACCTTCGGCAATGCGGCGCTGCCGATGGGGGTGACCGGCGATCCCCTCGCCGGCGGAACCCTCGCCGTCTCGGGCGCCGGGTGCGACCCCGGCGAGTCCGTACTACTGGAGACCTGGCCGACTTCGGGTGGAACCTACGTGGAGAACACGTTCGTCGCCGACGGGGCGGGCAACTTCAACTCCCCGATCGGGATCGCTTCGGATGTCGCAGTTGGCGCTGAAATCGGCGTCGCCTTCTTCTGCGGTGGCGTCCCAACCGGTCAGCCGTGGCACTACTCCTTCAACTACCTCAGGGTGGTCGCCCCGCCGGCGCCGCCCGCCCCGCCGGCTCCTCCCGCTCCTCCGGCACCCCCGGCCGGGCATCCCGCCTCACCGGCGACCGACCCGGCGCCGGTGGCCGCAGATCCCACGCCCTCAGCGGATCCGACGGCCTCCGCGGCAGAGCCCACGGTTCCGACCGCAAGTCCCGAGCCGGCGGTCGCCGAGTCTGACACGTCGAGTGCAGCCGCCGAACCCGCCGCGGCCGATCCCATCGTGGTGGCAGTGATCGCGCTCGGGGTCATCGCCCTGCTGGCAGCCGTCACGGCCTTGATCCTCTGGTTCCGCCGCCGGCGCTTCAGCTGACCGCCACTGAAGCGGGGATGCCGTGTCAGCGGATCGCGGTTGCCTCGCCCTCAGTCTTCTTCTGACTTCGAGCCGTCATCATCACTTCGGCGGGTCCGTTCGGCGACTTCGCGCGCGACCCTGTTCGTCACCGATCGGCCGAGGTCAAGGGTTCCCGCGCCCACACGCTTCGCGATGTCGACACCGTCGCGACTGGTTGCAACCACTTTGATGCGAGCATCATCGGCTGCCTCCATCCAGGGCTTCGCCTCCAACGACGCTCGGCTGCCCGCGATGCCAAGCCGACGATGGAAGTCGATGACCCGGCCGGCGACATGATTGCCCGACTTCACGACAGCTCGGGAGTCGAAGGGGTGCAAGAGCACTTTTGTATTCGCCACCTGGGCCGCGGCATCCATGCGAGCTAGGAGGCGCTCGGTACTTCTCGTGATGAGGCCGAGGCGATTCAGACGTGCCTTTCGAAGTCCGACACGGTGGCGATCCAGTTCGTCCGGAGACGAATCGAGCACCCGATCGAGTTCGAGAACCGCCATTCCGTCTTGCAGCTGAAAGCACCTCGCCAACACTGCGAGCCATTCCTGGGCCGAAGTCTCGGCCTCGGTCGTCACGCGCCGAAGAGCATTGACATCCGTCTTGTTTTCCATCTTCTCGGCAAGTGCATCGAGTTGCCGCAGCGCATATGCCTGCGTGCGGGCGATCGCCAGAGGTGAGTTCTGCATGGTCGACCACGTGACCTCGGAAACCCGTCCGACTTCGGCGCGGATCGTCATTGCGTCGTCGATCATGAAGCCCACGGCGATCATGTCTGCGAGCGCTGAATCCTTTTGAGCACGCAGGATGTCGTCGACCTTCTCGTCGATCAACTCGAGATAGGCGGTGATCTCATCCATCGCCTGCTCGGCCGCCAGCTGCGCCATTATCCCGGCAGCCCCCGCGAGGACAGCCGGGTTCGTGAGCAATGAGCCAGGTCCTTTGATGAACTCGACAATCCCAGAGATCTTGCCCTTGTCAGTAAGCACTGCGCGACTGACCCCGGGCGCGGATCCGGTCATGAGGCCCGTCGTCTTAATCGCATTCGCGGACTTCTCGGTCAACTTCACCCAGCGCCCCGCATTGGCGGCGACCTCAGAGCCGGTCTTGATGGCCGCACCCGCGGTGCCGACGGCTTTCGGGTTGATGCGCGGAAGGACGAGTGCCCGCGACGGTAGCCCTTGCGCCACGAGAAACCGCTCAATGGCTGTCGGATCTCCGAGGATCGCGAGGCCATCCCCGTCGTTGATCAGCTCGATCTCGTTATCCATAGTCGGCTCTCTCTGCGGTGGCTCCTCAAACGCTAGTGGTCCTCGCAGAGCTCGGGCCGACGCGAGTGGGAGCGGTTTCGATACGCGCCTGCGGCGCTACTCAACCAGCGGAAATGTCGCCGAGCGTCTCCCGCAGCAGCGACGTCCCGTGATTCGCAACGGGCACCCCGCGGTACAGACCGACCTGCAGGATCACCTCACGGATCTCTTCCCGCGTCAGCCCATTCGTGATCGCGGCACGGAAGTGCATCGGCACTTCCTCCCAGTACCCCGCGGTCATCAGCACCGACAGCACGACGATGGAACGCGCCCGGCGATCCAGCCCGGGCCGCGACCAGATGTCGCCCCATGCGACGCGCGTGATGTAGTCCTGAAAGTCCGCGTTGTCGGGGTGCACGCCGGCCACCGCGCGGTCGACGTGCGCGTCGCCGAGCACCTCGCGTCGCACGCGCATCCCTTCGGAGCGGCGGATGTCGTCAGTCGTCATGCGGGAACCTCCGACAGCAAGATAGCGGTGACTTCAGCGGGCTTCTCGACGGCCGCGAGATGAGACGCGCCATCCAGAACGTGCAGCGAACCGTGGCGAGCTGAGGCGACCGAGGCTTCGGCATCAACGATCGGGATGATCGCATCCTCCGCACCCGCAATGATCGAGTACGGCATCCCGAGGTCGCGCACGCGGGGCCGCAGGTCGGTCGCGCCGAGCGCCTCGACGCACAGTGCGTAGCTTTCGTCGTCGACATCCATCAGGTCTTTCAGCAACCCACCCACAACGGACGGCTCTTCGGCCGAGAAGCCGGGGACGAACCAGCGCTTCGACGTGGCGTCGACGAGCGACGGGGTTCCCGAGGCGCGAACCTGGGCGGCGCGCTCGGCCCAACCTTCGGGGGTGCCGATCTTCGGCAGCGAGCAGATCAAAGTGAGCGCGGTCACGCGGTCGGGAGCACGCAACGCCAGCGCCAATCCGACGACCCCGCCGAGCGAAATGCCGGCGTAGGCGAACCGGCCAAGCCCCGCGGAATCCGCCGCCCGCAGCACGCCCTCGGCTACCTCATCCACCGAGAACGGAGTGGTGGTCGCGGGGGAGACGCCGTGGCCGGGCAAGTCCCACCCGAACAATGGATGCCGCTCGGCCAAGAACGGACGGGCGCGATCCCAAACCGCCGCCACCCGAGTGCCGAGCGACGGTCCGAGCAGAAACGGGATGCCGTCCCCACCCGTCGCGAGAGGAACCAGATGGATGTCGGGCACGGTCACGCGAGCTCCTTGCGAGCGTCATCCAGCAGCCTCGTCGTCAGCACATCGGCCTCGCCGAGGTAGTCGCCAGGGGCGGCCGGAGTCGAGAGCAACTTCGCGCGTTCGGCGAGCAGGTCATCCGCCGCCGCGGCGACATGTGCCGCGATCACGTCGGTGTGTACGCGCAGCCCTTCCGCGAGCTCCAACCCGGTGTGAGCGGCACCCCCCGCGACGCGCAGCAGTGAGCGGAACGGCTCCCATTCCGCATGCCAAGCGCCGTCGGGACGCTCATCGACCGTGACGGCGGCGGCGTGCAGGGCGGCCCCGAGGAACGGAGCCTGCGTCGCGGCCGAGTTCAGCAGCACGGCAAGTACCGGGTTCGACTTGTGCGGCATCGTCGACGATCCCCCGGCGGCTCCGTCGTCGAGTTCACCGGTCCGGGCGCCGACGAGTACATTCGCGCCGATGGTGCCGAACGCATCCGTCACCTCCACGAGGGCGTCGCCGACCCGGGTGATCGGGCTGCGGTGCACGTGCCACGGGGCGACCGGGGCCGCCAACCCGAGTTCGCTGGCGAGTCGGGCGCCGACCGAAAGGCCGTCGAGGCCCAGAGCCGTGAATGCCGCGAGGGTGCCTGCGGCACCGCCGAGTTGCACGGGCAGGGCAGCCGAGGCGGCGCGCACGGCGGCGGTCGCCCGGGCGACACTCCACGCCCAGCCGGCGAGCTTGAGTCCGAGGGTGACCGGGGTCGCCGCCTGGGTGAGCGTGCGGCCGACCATGACCGTACGGCGGTGTTCCTCCGCGAGTTCGGCCAGCGTCTCAACCGCGACCGACGCATCCGCGACCAGAAGTGCCACGGCATCCCGAGCGATCAGCACTAGCGCGGTGTCGAGGGCGTCTTGCGAGGTCGCCCCGCGGTGCAGCCACTCGGCGGCCTCGTCATCCAGCCCCTCCCGCAGAGCAGCGAGCAACGGGATGACGGGGTTACCCCCGGCGCGCGCGGCAGCAGCAAGGGCGGCGGGTGACACAGCAGAACCGGCTGCTGAGATGCGAGCAGCCACCCCCGCCGGGGCGGTCACCGTCGCAAGTGCAACCTCGAATCGCACCAGTGCTGCGACGATCGCGGCATCCGACGTGACGGCCGCCACCGGCGTGCCCGCCCAGCCGGGCGAAAGCAGGCCGGTGTCGGCGTCGCCGTCAGTTGAAGGCAAGGAAGACGGTCTCCTTCTCGCCCTGCAAATGGATGTCGTGGCGGAATCCGCCCTCGACCGGCGTCGCGATCAGGCTGGCTCGGCGCTCGGGGCTGAGGCGGTGCAGCAGTTCGTCGTCGTCGAGCGCGGGCCCCGGCAGGTAGATGCGAGTGTGCAGCCGCGAGAGCAGCCCGCGGGCGAACACGATGACGGCGAAGAACGCAGGCTCACCCGGTGAGGCCGGCGCGGGCAGCAGTGTTGTGAACCCGTAACGGCCCTCGTCGTCGCTGCCGGAGCGGCCGAATCCGCTGAAGGTCTCGGGTTTGCGAACGAGCCCCCCCGACGATGCGGGGATGTTGCCCGCGGCATCCGTCTGCCAGATTTCGACCACGGCATCCGGAACCGGGTTTCCGGCCCCGTCGTACACGTAACCGGAGAGTGTGATCGATCCGGCCGATCCCGCGGGAACGATCTCTTCGGATCCCGCGTAGTCCATGCCGATGCCGTAGTACGGCCCGACGGTCTGGTCGGCGGTGGGGTAGAGACTCATGACTCTTCCTCCGGCCCGTCTTCGCTTGCGCGCCAGGTGCGGTTGGACCCGCTCAGCACGATGTCCCAACGGTATCCGAGAGCCCAGTTCGGAACCGTCACGTCGTGCGCATAATCCGCAATCAGCGACTTCTGACCTTCGGCCGAGGTGATCGACTGAAAGATCGGATCCAGCGGCATCAACTGATCCCCCGGGAAGTACATCTGGGTCACGATGCGCTGGGTGAACTGCGAACCGAACACCGAGAAGTGGATGTGGGCGGGCCGCCACGCGTTCTGATGGTTCGGCCACGGGTAGGCGCCGGGTTTGATCGTGACGAACGTGTACGAGCCGTCGTCGCCGGTGAGGACGCGGCCGACCCCGTTGAAGTTGGGGTCGAGGGGCGCGGGGTGGCGTTCCTTCTTCTGGCGGTATCGACCGCCCGCGTTCGCCTGCCAGATCTCGACCAGTTGCCGTTTCACGGGGCGTCCCTCGCCATCCATCACCTTGCCGGTGACGACGATGCGCTCGCCCTGCGGTTCACCGTTGACCTGGGTGGTGAGGTCGTACTCGGTCCAGTGCACATCGCGCTCGCCGAAGGCAGGGGAGGCGAGTTCGATCGTCTCGGGGTCGACCAGTTCGAGGTTCGCGCTCGGGTGTCTGAGAATCGAAGACCGGTACGGCGGGTAGTCGACGAGGGTGCGATGGGCGCCCCAGTTCGGATCGCTGCTCGTCGGCCGGTTCTTCGCGATATCCGCGATCTCGGCGTTGATGTCATCCTGCGTGGGATGGCCGGGTGGGTAGTTCGCCGCGGATTTCGGGATGTCGTTCACCATGCGTCACTCCAATGTGTCGGATCACCGTCTCACCGCGACCCGGTTCGCCGCCATCCTCCCATCCCACTCAGTGGGATGTGTGTTACCTGCCGAGATCGTCGAGGGTCGACTCGATCGCCGCGACGCCTCGGCGCAACAGCGGCAGCATCCTCTGCTCGTCGTAACTCGCGGTGTGGCAGACGATGCCGATCGCAGCGGGCGGGATGCCGGGCCGCTCCCGCAGGCAGATCGCGAT
>JBDTNW010000063.1:0-7078 GCA_039933575.1 Pseudolysinimonas sp.
GGGATCATTGGGATCGGGGTCGCCTTCGCCTGGATGATTGCGGGCACTATCGCTTGGAATGTCACGCAGTTTCGGTACGTGCCTTCACTCGTCACTCAGCTGCCGGCGTTTGCCGCCGCTAATGGGCTGGCATTCACCCCGAGTGGTGCTGGCTTGAAGTACCCCGGCAGCGTCTTTCGAATGGGAGGTGCCCGGCCGGTCAATCGCCTCACTGCTCGCAGTGGCCGGTTCTTCGAGATCGGCGACATTCAAATGGGGTCATCAACTAGCGTTCTGCCCGAGAGCGCGGAGTCGCAGGGTGGCCTGATCTGGGGGTACATCGCCATCGATCTTGGCCGTAATCTTCCGCACATTGTCCTCGAGCCGAGACTCGACGACGACGACTACACCCCGATCGCGCCGATGCTGCCCGATCACGATCAGGTGCTCAGCCTCGAGGGCGACTTTGACCAGTCCTTCACGTTGTATTGCCCCCGGGAATATGAGCGGGATGCGCTGTACATTTTCGCCCCAGACCTCATGGGGTTGTTCGTCGACTGGGCAGCAGGGCTCAGCGCAGAGATCGTCGATCAGTGGCTATTTATCTACGCGTTTCGCCCGTTCAGTGGTTCAACTGCGGCCGACTACGAGCGAGCATTTCGCGTCACAGAGCTCATCGGCGACAAGGCCGAGCGGCAGACGCGGCAGTACGTCGATGAGCGCAGCGTTGTCCCGCGCGCTGTCGCGAGGCCCGGGCAAAGGCTTCGCAGAGATCCGTCGCGGTGGGTGAGTTGGACCCTCCCGGCGTTGCGCATAGGCGGGTCGATTGGCGCAGCGCTTGGTGTGCTGTCGTTGCTGGCAATCAATTTGTTCTAACGGTTCCCGATCAACCCGCGCATTGTTTCCGTCGTCGACCCTCAGTCAGCCGTCTGCGCGGTAATCTCCGGGAATGTTGACTCGCTCGCAGGTCCGTGCCGGCCAGGAGTACACCGCGGGGGTGCTGGCGCGGGCGGGCGTCGTGCTGACTGAGGCCGAGAGGGCTGGGATCGAAGTCTCCGACTTTGGGTTGGGCGATCTCGAGAAGACCGGGTTGCAGCTGGTCGTCTACGTCAACACGGAGCGGGTGTGCGCCAAGGAGATGGTGTTGCGTCCTGGTCAGACCTGCCCCGAGCACCGGCACCTCGGCGCTGACGAGGAGTTGGGCAAGGAGGAAACGTTCCGAGTGCGCGCCGGGGAGGTCTGGCTTTACGTCGACGGACCCGCCACCCCCGACCCGCTTGCCGTTGCCCCGCGGCCGGAGTATTACACCGCCTGGCGCCAGATCGTGCTGCGACCCGGGGATCAGCACACCATCCTGCCTGGCACGAAACACTGGTTTCAGGCTGGACCCGACGGCGCGATCGTGACCGAGTTCTCGACCCGTAGCACTGACGAACAGGATGTCTTCACCGATCCCGACATCCGCCGCATCACCGTCGTCGAGCCGTAGCAGGAGGCGCTCAGCGCACCATCCGGATCTCTGCGAGATCCTCCCAGGTGGGTTCCGTCTTGCGCTGGCCGTCGGGCACAAACCCGTTCCTCGCGTAGAAGGCGCGCGCCCGCGGATTGCCTTCGGCGACCCAGAGGTAGGCCGGGCGGTCGCCGAGCACTGCGTCGAGCAGCGCTTGCCCGGTGCCCGACCCGTGAGCACGGGCGTACTGGTAGATGAACCAGAGCTGCAGGTCTCGCGGATGATCGTCGTCTTGCGACGGACCGGCGCACGCCATCCCGACAACCTCACCGTCGAGTTCGGCGACGAAGACCGGGCTGCCGAGTTCGATCCGCGCACGGTGCCGCGCGGGATCCGAGGTGCGCGCAGCCAGAAATTCGGCGCTCAGCAGGTGGGCGTAGGTCTCCCGCCATCCGGTGACGTGGATGTCGGCGATCCGTTCCGCATCGTCGGGAACCGCGGGGCGAACCACGATCATCGGGTCCCCGATGGGGTGCCTGCCCCGAGGTAGGCGAGCACCGCGAGCACCCGACGATGGCCGTCGGAAATGTCGGTCAGCCCCAACTTCGCGAGCAGGGACCGGATGTGGCTCTCGACCGTCCGTTCGGTCAGCCAGAGCTGACCGGCAATCGCGGCATTCGACCGCCCTTCGGCCATGAGGGCGAGCACGTCCCGCTCGCGGGCCGAGAGTGCCTCGAGCGGATCGTCGCGCCGACTCGGGTGGATGAGGGACGCCACGACTTCCGGGTCGAGTGCCGACCCCCCGCGCACCACTCGGGCGAAGGCGTCGAGGAAGTCGTCGACCTCCAGCACGCGATCTTTCAGCAGGTAACCGAAGGCTCCCGACGCCGCGAGTTCGAGCGAATGCGTGGTCTCGATGTGCTGCGACAGCAGCAGGATCGGCAAGTCGGGGCGGCGCCGGCGCAGCTCCTGGGCGGCACGCGCTCCGTCGTCGGTCAGCGTTGGCGGCATCCGCACATCGGCGATGACGGCATCGGGATGATGCTCCTCGACCGACGCGAGCAGCGCCTCGGCATCGCCGACCTTCGCGACGACGTCGTACCCGGCGTCGACGAGTAACCGCGCAACGCCCTCGCGCACCACGGCGGAGTCGTCGGCGATCACAACCCGCGTCGCCGCGACCGGCGTCATGGGAATACCGCCTCGACGAGAGTTCCCGCTCCGAGGGGCGACGACACCCGCAGGATGCCGCCCGCCGCCTCGACCCTGTCCCGAACGCCTGCGAGCCCGGACCCGAGAGCGTCACTTGCACCACCGGCACCGTCGTCTTCGATCGCGAGCCGGGTACCTCCGGTCGTGAGGCCGAGTGAGATGCCGATCCGACCTGGCCGGGCGTGCTTAAGGGCGTTGGTGATGGCTTCCGCGGCGACGTAGTAGGCCGCGGTCGCTCGCGGTTCAGGAACGGCTACGGGGTCGAGGTCGAGATCGACGCGCAAGGGTACTGAGCGGGCCAACCCACGGAGGGCGGGTTCGAGCCCCTCGTCAAGCGACGACGGCCGCACGCCTTGGGCGAGCGCTCGCAGGTCGGAGATCGTGCGTTGCACGAGCTCGACGGCCTCACCCAGCTCCGCGTCGACGGCTTTGCTGTCTGCGACCCCGGACGATCGAAGCGCTCCCCGCTGTAGCTCCCGCAATCGCATGCCCAGAGCGACCAGGTTGCTTTGGGCACCGTCGTGGAGGTCACGTTGAATACGGCGGCGCTCGTTGTCGGCGGCCGCGACCAGGCGAGACCTGCTCGCGTCGGTCTGGGCGAGCGCATCCCGCAGATCGCTCCGCAGGCGGGCGAGTTCGAGCGGAAGGCGGGACTCCGCCTCGAGATCGTGCAGGTCGGCGCGCGTGAGCTCGGGCGCTGTCAACCGCCAGCCCGCAGCATCCGGCACCACCGCGACCCCGGCGACCCCAGCGTTTCGGAGCGCTGCTCCGAGTTCCTCCGGATCGACGCGACGGTCGCGGACCGCCAGGGCGAACTCGCGTGCAGCACGCAGCATCCGCTCGCGTTGCGGTTGAAATCGTGCGTCGACAAAGCGCCGGAGCACCCCGTGCAGCGGCCGAACGGCGACCGCGACGATGAGGGTTGCTGCAGCAGCGACCACGGGGGACCCTCTGCCGAGGAACGCCCCGAACCCCAGGATGCCGAACCCGAACAGGAGGGCGAGCGCCGTCACGAGCAGCGCCCACACCACGGTCGCTGCCAGCACCCGGTCGAATCCGTAGAGGTTGTGGCGCAGCATCGCGATCCCCACCGAGACCGCGAGGCCCAGGTCGAGCAGAACCAGAGCGATGCCAGCGATCGACTCGGAGTTCCAGAGCGCGATTCCGACCCAGCAGAGCACCAGGGTGAACGGCGCGATGAGTGCGCTCAGCATGAACCACCGCAACTGCCGGCGCGAGCCTTCGTCGCCCCGTCGGTACCGCTTAACGACCGCGATCACCGCGAATACCAGCACGCTGAGCAGCCCAGCGAGGGGTGGGAAGTTCAGCGCGTCGAGGTCCGACCCGGTTGCGAACGCCCCGGCCACGGCAGCCCAGATAACCACGACCGCGTACCCGATGACGACGAGGCGCCAGGACGGCGACAGCAGTCGTCCGGTCGGGAAGAACAGTGCGAGCAGGATCGGCCCCGCGAAGTGCAGGATCCAGATCCACTCCGGCGCGATCGCGATGACGTCGGAGAGCGGCAGCGGGTGCGGTCCGACCGAGGTGGCCGCCCAGTTCTCAGCCGCGGTGACGATGGCCGGCGATGTGCCGAGGAGCACGAGCAGTGCGCCCACAATGTTGTCGGGCCGACGGCGGGTGACCAACATGCCGAGCACCGTGGCCGGGGTGGCGAGCACCGCCAGGATGCCGAACTCCCACAGCTCTTCGGCGCGATGAGCGGGGTCGACCGTCGCCGCGACCAGCGCCGCGGCACCCGCGAGGACCGTGAACACGGCGAGCGCCGCCGCGACCACATCCCAGCGCTTCATCCGGATATCGTCCCAGGTCGGCGCGCGCCGCGACGACAGTGCAGGCACGCAATCGAGGTTCGGTGCCGACGCCGTCGCGGTTCCGGTGTGCTGACGGCGAGCCTGGGGATACCGGTCGAACGAGTCGCCCGGACCTCCCGATAGGACCTCGATGACTACCAACTCCCCCTCTCCCGTTTCGACCCGCCGTGCCGTGACCCCGCTGCGCATCGTCGGCTCGGTGTTGGCGATCCTTCTGGGTCTCGTCGACCTGGTCTCGACAGTGTTGTTCTGGGCCGACACCCCGGTTGAGATCAGTATCGCGATCGGGCTCCTCGGGCTGCTCACCGTCGTCGGCGGCGTTGTCGCGATCCTCGGCAAGACCTGGGGCGTCTGGGTCGCTGCTGTGACTCGATTCCTGTCGATCCCGACCGTAGTTCCGGTCGTACTGATGTTCCCCGGCGTTCCGGAAGGCACGGCTGGTCCCGCCTGGGTTCAGCTCGGTGCGACAGTTCTCGCGATCGTGCTGCTGCTCGTCGCGCTGCGCCGCCGCCGCGCCTGACATCATTCATGGCCCCGGGTCGAAGCCCGGGGCCATGCGAATGCTCAGCGAGTTCGTGGGCTCTCGTCATCACCCTCGCTGCTGTTATGCGACCCCGTACGACTCGAAGGCGGCATCCGTTCCCGCTCCCTGCTTCACCGATACGCCGCCGCGACGCAGTAACTGCTCGAGGGCGGCGAGCGTGGTGAGCACGGCATCCCGACGTGCGTTGTAGCCCATCACGCCGATGCGCCACACCTTGCCGGCGAGCGGTCCGAACGAGGTGCCGATCTCGATGCCGTAGTCGGCGAGCAGGGTCGCGCGGGCGGCCTCGCCGTCGAGCCCGTCGGGGATGTGCACGCCGATCACGTTGTTCATGCGCACGCTCTGGTCGCCGAACAGCTTGAGCCCCATGCCGACGAGTCCCGCGGTCATCGCGGCGCCGTGGATGCGGTGGCGATCGACGGCCTTCTCCATCGTCTCCTCGACCAGGATGCGCGCGCACTCGCGGGCGCCGTACAGCATCGTGGTCGCCTCGGTGTGGTGGTTGAGGCGCTTCGGCCCCCAGTAGTCGAGGATCTGCGCGAGGTCGAAATAGTTGCTGCGGATGGCGGCCTCCGCCCCTTTGCGGGCGTTGATGGCTTCGACCGCCCGATCGGAGAGGGTGATGGGTGACGACCCTGCGGGGCCGGCGAGACATTTCTGCAAACCGGCGGTAGCGGCATCCACCCCCCACGCGTCGGCCAGGAAGGTGTTGCCGCCGAGGCTCGCGGTGACGTCGGTGTAGAGCAGCGCGCCGTGCTTGTCAGCGATTCCACCGAGGTCGTCGAGGGGCTGGGCGACGGTGGCGCTCGTGTCGCCGTGGACGATGGCGAGAACCTTGGGTTTGACCTCGGCCAGCGCCGCGTCGATCTCGTCCGGGGTGAAGACAGTGCCCCACTCGCGTTCGATCACATGAACCTCGGCGCCGCAGCGTTCGGCAATCTCCTTCAGCAGGTGGCCGAAGCGTCCGAAGATCGGAACGAGCACCTTGTCGCCAGGTTCGAGGAGGCTGACCATGGCGGCTTCGATCCCCGCGCGGCCGGTGCCGTCGATGACGAGGGTGGCGTCATTGCTCGTCTGGAAGACCCCGCGGAATAGTTCCTGCGTCTCGGCCATGTACCCGGTCATCGCGGGGTCGAACTGACCGACCAGTTGGGCCGACATCGCACGGAGGACGCGCGGGTCGGCGTTGATCGGCCCGGGGCCCATGAGGAGGCGCGCGGGAGGGTCGATCTGGTTTGCGGTCACCAGATCAGGATGCCACGACAGCCATTGCGCTCGGGGGCAGCACCCCCATCCTTCAATGGCAAGCGGAACGAAAGCCAGGGCGATTCGTTGCGCCCGAGCCGACGTTCGGGACGAGTGCGTGGTGGCGCGACCACGCAGACCACCACATGCGGGTGCTCATGTCACCAGTCGGCGTGTTCGCGAACGCGCACCGAAAACTCTGCAGGCAAGCTTCTGCCCTACAACCCACCGCCGGCGGGCATGTTCATCGACTTACGGACTCCACGGCGAGCACCGCGGTGGTCTGCGCAATCTGCGAGAGCGTCAGGGGAACCTTCACCATCAGTAACCTCGGGATGTTCGGAATCACTCAGTTCACCGCGGTGATCAACCCACCGGAGGCAGCGATCCTTGCCGTCGGTGCGGCGCTTCCGGTTCCGGTGCCGCGCGATGGGTAACTCGTCGAGGTCCCTATGATGAGCATTACGGCTCACCACCGACCACCGGGTGCTGGATGGGCGGCCGCCGCCGCCTTCCTGCGGGTCACTCCGGCTTGTCGAGACCCGACGCGTGCAACTCGCTAGCCGTCCACCCCTGGTCAATGGCCTCCTTCCGGGCGAGTGTGATCGTTCGGTCGCAGAACGAGTTCACTTTGTCCCACACCCGCTCGCGCCGGCCATCGTAGTTCTCGCCATGAAGCCCGAAGACCGGACGCTGCAAGCGGAACCGCAGGTGTGCGTAGTACGCGTCATCCAGCGCTGAGGCAAGTCGCTGGGCGGCGCGTCCGCCCGGTGTCATGGCGAAGATCACCTCCGACCTAGCACTGCGCGCGGC
>JBDTNW010000064.1:0-7070 GCA_039933575.1 Pseudolysinimonas sp.
TAGGACACCGCCCTTTCACGGCGGCAGCACGGGTTCGAATCCCGTTGGGGTCACAAAAGTTCGACAACGCAGTACCGTTTCACCCACAACTCACCGCATCACGACAACTTAAAATGCATGGCCCTGTAGCGCAGCTGGTTAGCGTGCCGCCCTGTCACGGCGGAGGTCGCGGGTTCAAGTCCCGTCAGGGTCGCGGAGTGGAAGCCTTTCCGCGAGGAAAGGCTTCTTCCACATCGGGACCGACTCATCGGGAGTCGGACCCCGAGGCTCTGTAGCTCAGTTGGTAGAGCGTCCGACTGAAAATCGGAAGGTCACCGGATCGACGCCGGTCGGAGCCACCACCCGAAACCCCTGGAATCCCCGGGGGTTTCGTCGTTCGCGCGTTCCGTCGGTCAGCACAGCCTGACCTTGCTGGCGCTGACGGGGCAGTCGTGCTGTCATAGCAAGATGACCGCCGACATCCCTGGGTTGCATCCTTTTGAGCCGCACGGCCCCGGAATCGCCAGCCGACTCAACTGGCTGCGCGCCGGGGTGCTTGGCGCCAACGACGGGATTGTGTCGGTCGCCGCGATCGTCGTCGGGGTCGCGGGTGCAACCCCGGCTCTTGCTCCCATCCTCACCGCGGGCGCGGCGGGTCTAGTCGGCGGCGCGATTTCGATGGCGCTGGGCGAATACGTCTCGGTCAGTAGCCAACGCGACAGCCAGCACGCTCTCATCGCGAAAGAGACTCGGGAACTCGCCGAGATGCCCGAAGAGGAGCTCGCCGAACTGACTGCCATCTACCGGGGGAAGGGGTTGTCGGAGAAAACAGCCGAACGCGTCGCCATCGAACTGACCGCCCACGACGCCCTCGCGGCCCACCTTGAGGTTGAGCTCGGCATCCGCCAGGAGGACGTCGCGAGCCCCTGGCAGGCGGCCGGCGCTTCGGCCCTCGCTTTTACGATTGGTGCGATCCTGCCAATGCTCGCGATCCTGCTGCCGCCCCCCGAAATCCGGGTGCCGGTGACGTTCATCGCCGTCCTTGTCGCTCTCGCCGCGACCGGCGCGACCAGCGCATGGATCGGCGGCAGCCCGAAGCTGCGAGCCACCCTGCGGGTCGTGATCGGGGGCGCTCTCGCACTTGCCGCGACCTACCTGATCGGCACGATGCTCGGAGCCACCGGGATTGTCTGATCGGCCTTTGACAAACCTGGGATGTTCGCACGCCGCGTTCCTCGACATTTCATAGCTGGCGTACAGGTGGCGTCGGCACTGTGAGCCCATGACCTCCCCCCAGCTTGCTTCGCGCCGGAGTGCTCAGCACCCGGATCGGGCGGCTGTTGCGCTACGTGCGACGCGCTACGCGCATCGCGCCCGAGTGTCGGATCTGCTGGTCACCCTGCTCTGGTCGTCGGGTGCTCTGGCGATCGCGCTGTTTCTGACCACCGGCGGCACCGCACTGTGGGGAACCCCCGCGGTCGCTATCACCAGCCTCGGAATCATCACCGGCCTGGTCGGCTCGGACTTCATCCTCGTCATGCTCGTGCTCGCCGCGCGAGTTCCCTTGCTCGATCGAACGATCGGGCATGACCGGGCAATCGCTCTGCATCGCCGCATCGGAAAGCCGGCCCTCTACTTGATCCTGGCCCATGCAGTGTTGCTGCTCATCGGCTACGGGATGAGCGAGGGAATCAACCCGATCGCTGAGATCGGTTCGATGCTCGCGCTTCCCGATATGCCGCTGGCGTTCATTGGTACGGGTCTGCTGATCATCGTGGTGGTGACCTCGCTGGTCGCCGTGCGGCGCAAGTTCAGCTACGAGGGCTGGCACCTCGTGCACCTGCTCAGCTACGTCGCCGTCGCCGTCGCGATCCCCCACCAGCTCAGCCTCGGCGGCGTGCTCGCCGCGGGTTCGATGCAACGGATCTACTGGGTCGCTCTCTACGTCATGGCGTTCGGCGCGATCGGATGGTTCCGCTTCGCACACCCCCTGCTCGACAGCCTGTGGCACGGCATCCGGGTTTCTCGGGTGACCCAGATCGCACCGGGTGTGGCATCGATCGAGCTTCGCGGTCGGGATCTGAAAGCTCTCGGCGGCTCGGGCGGGCAGTTCCTGATCTGGCGATTCTGGACCCCGCGTACCTGGTGGCACTCACACCCCCTCTCGCTCAGCGCTGTACCGACCTCGACGACGGCGCGCATCACGGTGCGCGAGTTGGGGAAGGGGTCGGCGAAGCTCCAGTCGATCCCGGTGGGAACCCGGGTCTGGATCGAGGGGCCTTACGGCCTGTTCTCGAACGTCGCTCGCACTTCTCCGCGGCTGGCGGTGATTGCAGCGGGTATCGGAGTGACTCCGATCCGGGCGCTGCTCGAAGATGCTCCCCTGGCGCCGGGGGAGGCCACCGTGCTGCTTCGAGCCGGCGACGACTCCGAGACCTATCACTGGGACGAGATCCGCGAGATCGCCGCAGCCAAGGGCGCTCGGTTCTACACGATGATCGGGCACCGGTCGCGTCGCGGTCACACGTGGGCGAGCCAGGACGATGCAGCACGTGGGGTCACCCTGGCGAGCGTGTTTCCCGGTCTGCTCGAATCCGACCTCTACGTCTGTGGCCCGACTGCGTGGCTCGAGTCGGTCGTCGCTGAAGCCCGAAGCCTCGGTGTTGCCGAGCACCGTATTCACGCAGAAAGGTTCGACTGGTGAGGGCGCGCGCAGCAGTTGGCGGGGTCGTCGCCTCGCTCGGAATCCTGATCATTGGATGGCAGGTCGGGTCTGCGGGGGTGAGCTCGTTTCCGACCGCACTCGCGTCGGGGACTGGCTCGACCGCCGGCAGCACGAATACCACCGGATCGTCGACGGGCACCGTCCCGGGTCCTGTTGTCGCCACGCCGTCTGCCGCCCCGTCAACCGCCGCGTCAACGCCCTCGACGCCGCCCCCCTCAAAGGACGGCACCTATACCGGCGCGGTAGCCAACACCCCCTTTGGTCCGATGCAGGTTTCGGTGACGATCTCAGGCAACTCGATTACCGAGGTGACCGCGCTTCAACTCACGAACGCTGACGGGCGTTCGAGGCAGATCAGCAATCGCGCGGCGCCCGCCCTCCGCCAAGAAGTGCTTTCGGCACAGTCAACCCACGTGTCGTACGTCAGTGGCGCGACCTACACCTCAGATGGCTACCTGCGCTCCGTGCAGTCCGCGCTCGACCAGGCCGGCTTCTGACAGGCCGGCGTGCGACACACCTTTTCGACCATGGGCACGGTGGCATCCGTCGGCGCGCCCGGCGACACCGCCATCCCGATGCCCGAGGTCGAGGCAGTGTTCGCCGCCTACGACGCGCGCTTCAGCCTCTACCGCGACGATTCGGAACTCAGCCGGGTCGCGGCTGGTGAATTGCGGCTCGACGACGCCAGCCCCACACTGCGGGAGACATACGCGACCGCCGTCGAGTGGCGCCGGCTCACCGGTGGCGCATTCACCCCGAACCGCCCCGACGGCGTCGTCGACCTGAACGGCGTCGTGAAGGCCCTGGCGATTGCGGATGCTGGCGGCGTGCTTGACCGGGCGGGAGTAGTTGGCTGGGTGGTTGCCGTCGGCGGTGACGTGCTCACGGCATCCCCTTCGCCTCTCGCCACTGAAGACGCTTTCGAGGTAATCGGCATTGTCGATTCGGCTGATCGCGCCGCACTGTTGACCACCGTGCAGTTGCACGGTTCGCGACGCGCTGTCGCCACCTCGGGATCCGCCGAGCGAGGCGACCACATCTGGTCACGCGACGGCATCGCCGACTTTGTGCAGGCCACCGTTGTCGCCGACGACATCCTGACGGCGGATGTTCTCGCCACGGCGATCATCGCCGGCGGACGCGCCACCCTCGACGACATCTGCGACCGATGGGATGTCGACGTGCTCACCGTCGATCGCGCGGGCGCCCTGCTGGCGACGCCGCGCTTTCACGCCACTAACTGATGATGTTGACCGCGCGGGCGATCACGAGCGCGAGCAGCACGAAGCCCGACAGCGACTCGTACGCCATCAGCGCCTTCGCCTTGCGGGTCAGCGGCATGACATCCGTCGGGCTGAAGGCCATCATCGAGGTGAGCGAGAAGTAAAAGTAGTCGAAGAACTCCGGCCGCCAGTTCGGGTCGAGGCCGGGCGAGCCATCCTCTTGCGGAAACCGAAAGTCCATCGGAGCGTCATCCCGCACGCCGACGAAGCGTCGCGCGTACGGGCCGCCACGGTCGACCTCCCAGAAGAGCACCCCGAACGCGATCACGTTCGTCACCCAGACCCCCGCGGCCGTGTAGATGATGTTCACGCCGATGCCCTGGCCATTGAGCAGTTGGTTGAGAATCTCGACGATGTACACCTGGTTCACCACGACCAACCCGACCGCGATCGCGACTCCGAGAGCCCGTGACCAGGCTGTCTCTCGGCCGAGCCGACGGGGGTTGAGCGCGACCAGCGGGATGACGGCGATCAGCGCGACGACTGGGATCGCCCAGGAGGGGAGGAACGGCACGGGCGGGGGAAGGAACACGTAGACCCCCAGCGCAAGCAGGATCGCCACGGTGACCGGCCAGCGGTGTTCGGGGTGCGGGTGCTCACTGCGGGGGCGCGACGAGGATGCGGCCATGAAGCGAGTATGCCCCGCCCTCCAGCCGCAGGGCGTAATCTTCGGGCAAGAGGGTCACCGCGGCTCTCGAGTACGAGAAGAGACTCCATGGGCGAGAAATCCGCACGTAAGAACAGCCCCAAGACCGCCGCAGCGAAGACGCTGAAAGAGAAGCGCGTCGCGAAGAACGACAAGAAGGCATCAGGCGCTCGGGATGCCTCCCAGGACGCAATCACGAAGGCCACCAAGAAGAACTGAGCCCGTAGGCCTGCGCTTCGGCCTGAGCTACTTCTTCGGCTTCGCCGCGCTCTCTTCAGCGGGCAACTCGCCCGCAGCACGTTTGCTCGCGTAGTACGCGCGCGCCTCATCCTGGCGTTCCTTCTCGGCACCGGTCGCAATCGGCGCGCGAAGGTGCTCCGGTCCGAATTCGAACGCGTCAACGAGGTCGACCGCGTGCACGCGCAGGCGCGGCAGCAGCCGGTCGTCGATGTAGTCGGTGATCGCGGTTGCGCGGGTCGTAGAAAGGCGACCGTTGATGAGGTACCAGGCGAGGTGCTTCTCGATCAGCGCAAAGCCGAACAGGTCGCGGAGCCAGGTGAGAACGGTCTTCGTGCCTGCGTCGCTGATCTGAGCAATGCCGTCAGTGAACGCCTCCCACTGAAGCAGTTCGGCGTGCGCGTACGCGGCCTCGATCAGCTCGTTCTGGTTCGAGTTGAAGAGCGCCGAGGCATCCTCGGCCGACAGCGCGCCGACGCCCCTCAGACGACCCGCGATCCCCGCGACCATCGTGTGGACGCGATCGGTGAGCAGTTGACGTTGCGACGCGGCGCCTCGTACGTATCCGATCGAACGGGCACGGGACCCGAAGTCAACAATGTTCTGCGCAAGCGAACGGATGCCGGAGCGGTTGAGCGCCACCTCGCCGACCTGCGTCGCAACCAGTCCGGCGATTGCCGCGGCATCCGCCTTCTTGAAGCCTTTTGCGTAGTCGGCGAGCAGACGTTTGGCGACGAGCTGGAGCAGCACGTTGTTGTCGCCTTCGAAGGTCGCGTAGACGTCGAGGTCGCTGCGCAGTTGGGTGAAGCGGTTTTCGGCCATGAAGCCAGCGCCGCCACACGCTTCCCGGCACTCCTGCAGGATGTCGAGAGCTGCCCACGTCGAGAACGACTTCAAAGCCGCGGCGAGCGTTTCGAGATCTTGGCGGTCGGCATCCTTGGCCTTCTGCCCGCTGAACACAGCATGGAACTGTTCGAGCAGGCGCTCGTGCGCAAACGACATCGCGTACGTCGTCGCCAGGCGGGTGAGCAGCCGGCGCTGGTGCCGCTGGTAGTCGAGCAGCACGATCTCGTCGCCGCCGCGCGTGTCCGAGAACTGCCGGCGCTCGGCGCCGTACTTGATCGCGATGGTGAGGCCGATCTTGCTCGCCACCACCGCGGCGCCGTCGAGCGAGACCCGGCCCTGCACGAGGGTGCCGATCATCGTGAAGAAGCGGCGGCCCGACGAGGCGATGCTCGAGCTGTAAACACCGTGCTCGTCGACGTCGCCGTACTTGTTCAGCAGGTTGGTCCGCGGCACGCGCACCCCGCTGAAGTGCAGCCGACCGTTGTCGATACCGTTGAGGCCGCCCTTGAGTCCGTCGTCTTCACCGCCGATGCCCGGCAGGAAGTCGCGGCCGTCGCGGATCGGCACGTAGAGAGCGTGCACGCCGTGGTTGACGCTGGCGACGATCAACTGGGCGAAGACCACTGCGGCTTGACCGTCAATGGCGGCGTTGCCGAGGTAGTCCTTCCAGGCGGCTCGAAACGGGGTGTCGATGACGAACTCGTCGGTGCCTGAGTCGTAAGTCGCAGTCGTGCCGATGCTCGAGACATCCGAGCCGTGGCCGGTTTCGGTCATCGCGAAGACGCCGGGCACCGCGAGACTCATCGCCCCAGGCAAGAACGCCTCGAGATGCCGTTCGGTGCCGAGGTGCATGATCGCGGCGGCAAAGAGCCCCCACTGCACACCCGACTTGATCTGCAGCGACGGGTCGGCGATCACCAGCTCTTCGAACTGTGCGAGGTTGCCGCCATGGTCGTCGAGGCCTCCGAATTTCGCGGGGAAGGCGCGGTGCACGCTGCGCTCCTCGACGAGACGCTTCAACTGCCCGAAAACGCGAGCGCGGTGCTCGTCCATCGGCTGGCCCGGGATGCGCTGAAACTCTTCGCGACCGGTGAGCGCGCGCGACGCGCGCCGCACCTCGGCCCAGCGGCCCATCAGGGTCTGCCCGAGCGCGACCACATCAACGCGCGCGCCGTCGTTCTTCTCGGCCGCGGTGGCGACATCCACGAGATCAGTCATGCAAATACGGTACGTCGGCCAGCCGGATGCGCGCTGATTCGTCGTCGAGGGCTACCAATGCGACCCGAAAGCGCTCACGGGATGTTGTAGACGCTCTACAACTGATCGCCGCGAGGTTCGGCTCGGATCTACAGCC
>JBDTNW010000065.1:0-6955 GCA_039933575.1 Pseudolysinimonas sp.
TGCCCGCCCCGCTGGTGCCGACAGCCAACACAGCAACGAGATCGTCGGGAGCGATCACACCGGCAGCGATGCCAGGCGCAAGAGCGAGGGTGATCGCGGTCACATTGCAGCCCGGGACAGCGATGCGGGTCGCGCCCACGAGGTTGTCACGCTGCCGCCCACCGCCCGCGAGCAGCAGTTCGGGCAGACCGTAGGTCCAGGCACCGTGGTACTCGCCACCGTAGAACGCCGCCCAGTCTGCCGGGTCGGTGAGACGGTGGTCGGCGCCGCAATCAAGAACGAGCACATCATCCGGAAGCTCCGCGGTAATCGCGCCGGATGCTCCGTGCGGGAGCGCGAGGAACACGATGTCGGCGCCCGACAACACCGACGCCGTGGTTTCTTGCAGCACGAGGTGGTGAAGGGACGCGAGGTGCGGATGCACGGCAGCGAGCGGCTGACCGGCGTTGGAGTTCGCCGTGACGGTCGTGATTTCGAATTCGGGGTGCAGGCTGAGCAGTCTCAGCAGCTCGCCCCCCGCATAGCCGCTCGCGCCGGCGACGGCAACGGATAGGGACATGGATGCGCTCTCAAGGGTTCGACGGGACGTGGGCTTTATCACGGCGACGTCGCGCGAACGGAGGGCTCAGCGGTGCGACGTCGCCTAGAGTCGGCGCGCGCGGCGGAGCGAACGGAGCACGAGGCCCCGGAAGTCGTTCCGCATCAGATCCATGTTGCGACCCTACTCCCCTGCCCTCCGGGAGAGCGAATTTGGCATCCTGGAGGCTAATCTTGGAAGTCTGAATGCGGGCCCGACACGGGCTCCGAAAGAGAAGAAGGAAACCATGGCTGATCTCAGCTCCCTGCTCGACCAGATTCCGGTCGGCGACATCGCCAAGCAGCTCGGCATCGACCCGGACGTCGCCGACGCCGCCGTGCAGCAGATCGTCCCCGGTCTGGTAGCCGGCCTCCACGCGAACGCGATGGACCCGAAGGGCGCCGCGTCGCTCACCAAGGCCGTCTCGCACGACCGTGGCCCGGTGCTGAAGTCCGTCGAGGACATCGACACCGCCGAGGGCGCCAAGATCGTCAAGAACGTTTACGGATCACACACCGATGCAGTGGCGACCAAGCTTGCCGCGACCGCGACGAAGGCCTCAGGCGCCAGCGACGTCACCGGCGACATCATCAAGAAGATTCTGCCGATCGTCGCCCCGATCGTTTTGGCGTGGATCGCGAACCAGTTCCTCGGCCAGAAAGCCGACACCTCGTCGGCAAAGGACGCCACGCCGGCCGACACCTCGTCGTCGGGTGGCATCGGGGACCTGCTCGGCAGCCTCCTCGGTGGATCGTCGGGTGGCTCCTCGTCATCGTCCGGTGGCGGCTCGGGTGAGCTGATCGGCAGCATCCTCGGCGGCCTGCTCGGCGGCGGCAAGAAGTAGTCGCAGGTCTGAAATCTCGAAGCGCCCCGGATTCGTCCGGGGCGCTTCTTCGTTCGCAGAAACAGTCTGTTCAGTGGAACTCGTCGCTCTGCGTTAGCGGGGAACCCGGCCGGCGCGTCTCACTATCACCCCGGTTCGTCGGATCGAGGTTGAGGATCTGGTCGGCGTAGGCCGTTTCAGGCACGGAACCGCCGGGTCGCTGCGGGTTGAGGAACGTCAGGTCGTCGCTCGTGATCCCGAAGCGTGCGGCGATCTCCGCCCAGACGTCACCCGAGGCCGTTCGGTAGGCGATCGGCCGGTCGTCGCCCGCCAGCACGCCGCCTTGAGCACCCCCGGTCCGGCCGGAGTCGATCGGATCCAACCACGGCCGAGTGTCAGGGATTGTCCAGTCGAGACGGGCTAGGCCGACGATCGGCTCCGGGCAACTGCCCCCGTCGCGCCAATATGGCATCACGAGCAGGTAGCGGAGGTAGGACGGATCCCCGGCTGATTCGGGCATCGGCGCGGAATCCATCGCGGCCGGATCCCCGAGCCCGATCTGCCAGAGGTTGTCGGTGCCGCACATCGCGAACGAGACGTCACTGTCGGCGAAGGCGACGATCGACTGCTCATCACCGAGCAGGGACGTCAGGTCGGGAATCGAGGTCTTCAGGGCCCCGGCCTCCCAAGAGAGTGTCGCCGTCCCGAACACCGAACCGTCCGCAAGCAGGATGTCTCCGGTTGCGACGACACCGTCGGGGATCTCGACGGGCACACGCGCAACGGGACCATCGACGGTGGGCTCGACCGCAGGCGGCGGAGACGTACACCCGGCGAGAAGCACGGCGAGAACAACGAACGGCGGAACAGCCCTGACCCTGATCACCCAGCCATGCAATCCCGAAGGCGGGCCGTGGTCAAGCTAATCGCGCAGGGTCGCGCCGAACCGGGATGCCGCAACAGCGACGCCGGCAAGTTTCGCTTCGGTCGCCTCAGCGGCGGTGAGGGTGCGGTCGGGGGCGCGGAACCGCAACGCGAAGGTCAGCGACTTCGATCCCTCGGCGATTCCGGTCCCTCGGTAGTCGTCGACGAGCCGAGCATCCTCCAAGAGTTCGCCCGCACCCTCGACGATCGCGGCGTGCAGCTCAGCGACCGCAACCTCGACGGGCACGACGAGCGAGACATCCTGGGTCGCCGCGGGCAGCGTACCGATCGGACGCGCGGCGATCTCGGTTGCACCCAGCGCGAGTAGGGCGTCGAGGTCGAGTTCGGCGACGGTGACGACGGCGGGCAGGTCGAGGTCGCGCGCGATCGACGGCAGCAACTCACCGGCGAATCCAACAACGATGTCGCCAACCCGAAGTTCGGCCGTGCGACCCGGATGCAGCGCCGGGTGTGATCCGGTTATCGGCCTGATGTCGGCGGCCAGTGACAGCCCGACCAGCCCGACGGCATCAAGGGCATCCGCGAGCCCTGAGGGAACGGCGGCCGAACCGGGCTGCTTGAGCACAACGTCGCCGAGCAGCAGCACCGCGACACGAGAAGGCTGTGGCGGCAGCTTGGCGGTCAGCGGCGCGAGCTGCTCGGGGGCGAGGCCAACTCCCCCGGGCGGCAGGTCGGGGGTGCCGTACGCAACACCCGACTCGGGGCGATAGACGGTGCCGACTTCGAAGATGCTGAGGTCGGTGAGACCGCGCGACAGGTTGCGACGCGCGGTGTCGAGTAACCCGGGGATGAGCGAGCGACGCAGCAGAGAAGCTTGCGGATCGAGGGCGTTAGCGAGTTCGAGCGCGGCGGCACCCGGTTCGAAGCGTTCAACGGTCGCGGCACTCTGGAACGGGTAGGCCAGCACCTCGGTGAAACCGCCGGCCGCGAGCGCGTTCGAGAGTCGGCGACGGGCGACCTGCTCACGAGTCCAGCCGCGGCCGGGTGGTGCCGTCGGAAGCAGAGACGGGATGCGGTCATACCCGGTGATCCGAACGACCTCCTCGACCAGGCTCGGAGCATCAATCAGGTCGGGACGCCAGGCGGGTGGCGTCACGGTCCACGCGTCGGCATCCGTCGACACCGTGCAGCCGACCAGTTCTAGCGACGAACGAACCTCGTCGTCGTGGTAGTCCACGCCGATGATCGACCCTGCGGCTGACGGGGCGAAGGCGATGGCTGCCGGGGAGCCCTCGTACGGCAGCACGACCCCGAGGGGGTCGATTGTGCCGCCGGCGAGTTCGACGAGGAGGTCGACGACCCGCTGTGCCGCGATCGGCCCGAGAGTTGGGTCGACCCCGCGTTCGAAGCGCTTGGATGCCTCGCTCCACAACTTGTGCCGACGGGCGGTGCGCGCGACGGTCACCGGGTCGAAGTGCGCCGCCTCGATCAGGATGTCGGTGGTGGCATCCGTCACCTCGGTGGCGAGCCCGCCCATCACCGCCGCGAGCCCTACGGGTCCGGAGTCATCGGTGATCAGCAGGTCTTCGGGGTCGAGTGTGCGGGTCTGGCCGTCGAGGGTCTCGATGGTCTCCCCCGCCTTCGCCCGACGCACCAGGATGCCGCCCGACAGTTTGCCGAGGTCGTAGGCGTGGGTCGGTTGGCCGAGTTCGAGCATCACGTAGTTGCTGATGTCGACCGGCAGCGAGATGGAACGGATGCCTGCCAGCTTGAGCCGCGCCACCATTCCGGGCGGCGTGGGTCGCGTCGAGTCGACACCGCGCACCACTCGGGCCGCGAAGGCGTCGCAGCCGACTCTGCCGCGAATCGGGGTGGAGTCATCCACCGTGACCGAGTACCCCGACGCGGTGCCAACCGTGACTCCGAGAGCCGGGTCGCGGAAGGTCGCCCCAGTCGAATGTGAGTACTCCCGGGCGACGCCGCGGATCGACAGCGCGTAGCCACGGTCGGGTGTGACGTTGATCTCGACAGCCGCGTCATCCAGACCGAGCAGCGCGATCGCATCCGTGCCGAGCTCCGGGTCGAGCCCGAGGCTGGCCAGGCGGAGAATTCCGTCGTGCTCGTCGCCGAGGCCGAGTTCGCGCGCCGAGGCGATCATCCCGTCCGAGACGTGCCCGTAGGTCGTGCGGGCGGCGATCGCGAACGGTCCCGGCAGCACAGCACCCGGCAGGGACACGACGACCTTGTCGCCGACCGCGAAGTTGTGGGCGCCGCAGACGATGCCGCGCGGCTCGGGCTCGCCGACATCCACCTGGCACCAGTTGATGGTCTTGCCATTGCTCTGCGGCTCGGGCGTGAACTCCAGCACCTGCCCGACGACGACAGGACCCGTCACCTCAAACCCGTGCACGTCTTCTTCTTCGAAGCCGACCTTCACCAAGGCGGCATGCAGGTGCTCGAGACTTACGCTGTCAGGCAGATCGACCCAGTCACCCAGCCACGAAATCGGAACGCGCACGGCTAGACCACCATCCCGAACTGCTGGGAGAAACGCACGTCACCCTCGACCATGTCGCGCATGTCATTCATGTCGTTACGGAACTGGAGGGTGCGCTCGATGCCCATCCCGAATGCAAAGCCCTGATACTCGTCGGGATCGACCCCGCCCGAGCGCAGCACGTTCGGGTTGACCATTCCGCAGCCGCCCCACTCGACCCAGCGCGCACCGCCCTTGGCGTTGGGCTGCCAGACATCCATCTCGGCGCTCGGCTCGGTGAACGGAAAGTAGTTCGGGCGAAGTCGGATCTGGGCGCCCTCCCCAAACATTGCGCGCGCCAGGTGCTCGAGGGTGCCGCGCAGGTGCGCCATCGTCAGACCCTTGTCGATCGCAATGCCCTCGATCTGGTGGAAGACCGGAGTGTGGGTGGCATCCAGCTCGTCTTTGCGAAACACCTTGCCGGGTGCAACGACGTACAACGGCAGCGGCCGGTCGAGCAGCGAGCGGATCTGCACATTCGAGGTCTGGCTGCGCAGCACGAGGTTGCGGTCGGCGGGTTCGACGTAGAAGGTGTCTTGCTCGCCGCGCGACGGGTGATCGGGATCGATGTTGAGCGCGTCGAAGTTGAACCAGGCGTGCTCGAGTTCGGGGCCTTCCGCGACCTCCCACCCCATCCCGACGAAGATGTCGCCCATTTGCTCCATCAGCAACGAGAGGGGATGCCGGGCGCCGAGCCGACGTCGGGATGCCACCGCTGTCACATCGATGGCCTCGGCCGCGAGCTTCGCGTGCTCCTCGGCGGCGAGGATGCTTTCTTCCGCCCCGGCCAGAGCCGCAGTAACCTCGGCGCGGGCTTCGCCGACCAACTTTCCGGCCGCGGCCTTCTGGTCAGCGGGCACGTCGCGCATCGACGCGCTGAACTGCGAGAGCGGGCTCCCGTCGGCGGTGTGAGCCGCACGCACCGCCTTCAGCGAGGTCGAATCCTGGGCCTGCGAGATCGCAGTCAGGGCAGCGGCGACAGCCTCAGCGACGGCCTTGGGGGTGATCTCGGACACGAGTATCGAGCCTACTGTTCTGCGGGTTGGAGCCTTTGCGTTCAGGAACGCTGAGCAAACGCGCTCTCGTAGAGACACACGGATGCCGCGGTTGCCAGATTCATCGACTCGGCATGGCCGTAGATCGGCACCCGCACCACGCGATCGGCGAGTCGCAGTTGCTCATCCGGCAGGCCGTGCGCCTCGTTGCCGAACACCCACGCCGTCGGCGCCGTGAGGATGTCGCGGACCTTCGGCAACTCGGCACCTTTGACGTCGGCGACCAGCACCTGCATCCCGATCGCCCGGACGGCCGCCAACGCGCCATCGAGGGTGCCCCCCTGTGCGACCGGCAGATGGAAGATCGAACCGGTTGTCGAACGCACGACCTTGGGGTTGTAGGCATCCACACTGTTGCCGGTGAAGATCACCGCGTCGGCGCCCGCAGCATCAGCGGCGCGGATGATGGTGCCGGCGTTGCCCGGATCCCGCACCTCCTCGAGAATCGCCACCAACTTCGGGGATCCCGCCATCAACTCAGCGAGCGACGACGGGAAGCAACGGCAGGTTGCGAGTACCCCCTGCGGCGTCACCGTGTCGGCCATCGTCTCGAGCACCGCATCGGAGACGGTCTCGATGTCGATCCCGGCTTCACCAGCTGCGTGAACGAGCGACGGGTATCTGTCGGCTGCCTGCCGAGTCATGAAGAGGTCGACCAGCAATTCGCGATGGAAAGCGAGGGCCTCCTCGACAGCCTGGGGTCCCTCAACCAGGAAGAGGCCGGTCTCGTCGCGCGCCTGCCGTTTGGCGAGCTTCGCGACAGCGCGAACCCGCGGCGAGCGCGGATTGTCAATCATGTAATGAGGGTATCCAGGCGGCATGAACGGAGCATGAATGCCCCGCCGCCGACCCTTGCTATATCAGGCTATTTGCCCGAAATGGGGCCGTCCCATCGCCGGGAGGCCCCATTCTTGGGCAAATAGCCGAAGTACTTACGCGGCGGGCTGAACCTTGGCGTTGACGTCTTCGGGGAGCGCCGCCTTGGCGACGGCGACGAGACCCGCAAACGCGGTGGGCTCGTTGACGGCCAGCTCGGCGAGGATGCGACGGTCGACCTCAACACCGGCAAGGCCGAGGCC
>JBDTNW010000066.1:0-6945 GCA_039933575.1 Pseudolysinimonas sp.
ACCCTCGGCGCCTCAATGGTGGAGGGGCGAATCTCGCAGGGTGTGCTGGTCGGCGACGGCTCCGATATCGGGGGCGGCGCATCGATCATGGGCACACTGTCGGGCGGCGGCAGCCATCGAGTGTCGATCGGGGCGCGCTCCCTGCTCGGTGCAAACTCGGGAATCGGCATCTCGATCGGCGACGATTGCGTGGTCGAGGCCGGCCTCTACGTGACCGCCGGCACGAAACTGCACCTCCTCGTTCCCGGCGACGGGCCGCGCACGATGAAGGCGTCCGAGCTGAGCGGGGTGAACGGCATCCTGTTCCGTCGCAATTCGTCGACCGGCGCGGTTGAAGCGCTGCCCCGCGAAGGTCACGGCATCGAGCTCAACGCCGCCCTCCACGTGTAACGCTGGTCGGGCGAGCTAGCCGGGCTCGTCGACATCTCCTCAGTGTTTAGCGACGACGATGATCGTGTACGCCGGATCGAGCAGGTCGTTCTCCCCAGGGTTCTTGGCACTTTCCGACGCCGTGATAGTCACGCGATACCGGTCGCTGTCGGCCACGACCGCACGCTTCGTTTCGTCGTGGCGATCGTCGACGTCGAACCCGAGCTGTGTGAGCCGCGCGACCAGTTGGTCGACATCGTCATAACCGCCCCAGAAAAATGCCGAGTAGCCGTACCGACCGCTCGAATCGAACTCCGTCACGTTGTCCTTGATCCAACGGTCGGTGAAGACGGGAACGCCCGCGGGAAAACCTGGCGGGACGCCCGCGCCGACCGGCCACGTGCCGGCCGGTGTGGACCGCACGAATACCGGCATCGGAACGACCTCGTCGTCGGTGAGCACGACGATGGTCGAGTCGGCCGCCGAAGGGGTCTCGGCTTCGTGGCCGGGTGAGCTCGGCGACGCGCTCGGCGATGAGCCGTCACCAGGCCCGGGGATGGGAAGAATGAAGCATCCCGAGAGCGTCGCTGCCCCGACGATCAGGACGAGCAGTGAGGCCAAAACGCGAGATTTACCCATGTTCTCAGCCTAGGTGCGGTCAGACGCGGGCCGGCCGCCGAGCGTTGGCCGCGTAGACATCCACGTATTCCTGGCCGCTGAGCCGGTTGATTTCGTGCATGATCTCGTCGGTGATCGAGCGCAGCACGAAGCGGTCTTCGGCGAGGCCGGCGTATCGCGAGAAGTCCATCGGTTCGCCGAACGTCACAATGACGCGGCTGCCGAGTTTGAGAAACTTCGCGCCCTTCGGCAGCACCGTATCGCTGCCCGAGATCGCGGCTGGGATGACGGGCACGGGAGTGTCAAGCAGCAGACGAGCGATGCCGGTGCGACCGCGGTGCAGCCGCCCGTCGGGGCTTCGGGTGCCCTCCGGGTAGATCCCCATCAGTTTGCCCGCGCGCAACACGTCGACCCCGCCGCCGAGCGACGCCGACGACGCCGATCCGCCGCCGCGGTCCATCTCGAGCTGGCCCATCGCCAGCAGAAAGCTGCGCACCAATCGGGCGCGCAGACTCTTGCCGGTGAACAACTGCTCCTTGCCGAGGAAGGCCACGTGCCGCGGGAGGGCACCGGGCACGAACGCCGAGTCCATCAGCGCGAGATGGTTGCTCGCGATGATCGCGCCACCCTTTTTCGGGATGTTGTGGATGCCGTGCACCTCGTACCGGAAGAGCAACTTCAACAGCGGAACTACCACGAAGGTCTTCAGCAGCCAGTAGCGCACGTCATTGTGTCTAGCAGACTCCTGAAGATCCGGCTCTCGGTCGCGTCGATGAGCGCCGGTCGAAAGACCCTGCCTAAGCTCGACGAGCACGTGCGTTTTCGTTCCGGGAGGTGACTCGACATGCCGCTCGCGATCGAGGATTACGCCCTGATCGGCGACCTGCATACCGGTGCGTTGGTCGGCGTCGACGGCAGCATCGACTGGTTGTGCCTGCCCCGGTTCGACTCAGCGTCGACGTTCGGCGCGCTACTTGGGGATGAGAGCCACGGCCACTGGCGCCTGGCACCCGTTGGCGCGGAGCGGTGCACGTCACGGGAGTACCGCGGCGACACGTTCGTGTTGGTGACCCGCTGGCACAGCGACGAGGGCGAGGTCGAGGTCATCGATGTCATGCCGATTGGCGACCGTCGCGCCGACCTGGTGCGGCGAGTGCGCGGCATCCGGGGCACCGTGCGGATGGAGCAGGTGCTGCGCATCCGGTTTGGATACGCCGACGCGATCCCCTGGATGCGCCAGGAGGACCGCGCGGAGGGCGATCCGGTGCATGGACTGGTCGCCGTCGCCGGTCCCGATTCGGTCGTGGTGCGCGGGCCCCACATGCATGCGGATGGCATGGCTCACCGCGCTGAGTTCACCGTGCACGCGGGCGAGACGGTCGATACCGTTCTCACCTGGTTCCCGTCTCACCGAAAGCCACCGAGCTCGATCGACGTCGACACGGCAATCGAGCGCACCCAGGATTGGTGGGCCGCGTGGATCGCGTCGTGCCCCGACCTGGGGCCGTACGAGTCGCATGTGCGGCGCTCACTTCTGGTGTTGCGCGCGCTCACGCACGAGGACACCGGCGGCATTGTCGCCGCCGCGACGACCAGCCTTCCCGAAGACTTCGGCGGCTCGCGCAACTGGGATTACCGCTATGTCTGGCTGCGCGACGCCTCGCTCACTCTTCAGGCGCTTCTGTTGCACGGCTTTCGCCGCGAGGCGACGGATTGGCGCAACTGGCTGCTTCGTGCAATTGCGGGCGACCCGGCCGACATCCAGATCATGTACGGACTCGCCGGTGAACGAGAACTGCCTGAGCGCGACCTGACCACGCTGCCGGGATACCGCGGTTCGTCACCCGTGCGGGTCGGCAATGCCGCATCGGAACAGTTTCAAGGCGACATTTTCGGGGAGGTGATGCTCGCGCTCGAACTGGCCCGTCGCGTCGGCGTCGACGAAGACGACTTCTCGTGGCCGCTCCAGGTCGCCCTGCTGGGGTTCCTTGAAGAGAACCTCGACCGTCCCGACAATGGGCTCTGGGAGGTTCGCGGACCGGCTCGGATGTTCACCCACTCCCGCGCGATGATGTGGGCCGCCTTCGAGTGCGGGGTGCGAGCCGTTCGCGACCACGGGCTGGACGGCCCGGCCGACCGCTGGGCCGCCCACCGCGATCGGCTCCGCACCGAGGTCGAACGGGACGGCGTCGACCCCGAACGCGACATCTTTGTTCAGGCCTACGGAGAGACGGCCGTCGACGCGTCGCTGCTGCTCCTGCCGTCGATCGGGTTCGTCGACGCCAACGACCCGCGGATGCTGCGCACCGTCGCTGTGATCGAGCAGGATCTGCTGCACGACGGCCTGCTGCGCCGCTACCGCACCGACACCGGAGTCGACGGGCTGCCCGGTGGCGAGCATCCATTTCTGGCCTGCTCGTTTTGGCTCGTGCAGCAGTATGCGCGTACCGGACGCCTCGATGAGGCCGAGGCGCTGATGACTCGCCTCACCGGATTCGCAAACGACGTCGGGCTGCTTTCGGAGGAGTACGACCCCGAGAACAGCCGCCAGGTGGGCAACACCCCGCAGGCGTTTTCTCACCTCGCCCTGGTGCGCGCCGCAGACTCGTTAGCCCACGCCGCGCGCGGCTGAGTTCTCGGCGAGATGGACTCGGCGGCCGGTCGCCGTGAGTTGGCGGGAATGCGACGGCGCTTGTCGGCGGCGAGGGGCACAATGAGGGTGTGACACGACGCGGCCTGATTCTGTTTGTCGCGCTCGGAATCGCGTGGGGCATCCCGTACCTGTTCATCAAGATCGCCGTCAGTGAACTTGAGCCGGCGATGGTCGTACTTTCACGCTCGGGGCTCGCCGCCATCCTGCTGCTGCCCCTCGCGCTCTTCCGTCGCGAACTGGGTCCGGTGCTTCGGCGCTGGCGACCGATCTTGGCGTACACGGTCGTCGAGATCGTCATCCCGTGGTACTTCCTCAGCTCGGCCGAGACGCGCATTCCGTCATCCACTGCGGGGCTGCTCATCTCGGCAGTGCCGCTCGCTGGCGTCGGCGTGGGATTCCTGCTTGGCCGGCCCGCCAAGATGTCGGGGCTCAACTGGCTCGGCATCGCATTCGGGATGGCGGGGGTCGCCACGCTCGTCGGTTTCGAGATCGGTGGCTCCGACCTGATCGCCGTCGCCGAGGTCGCTGTGGTCGTGGTCGGGTATGCACTCGGCCCAGCAATTCTGGCGAAGTGGGTACCCGAGCTGCCGGGCGTCGGTGTGACTGCCGTGTCACTGGGGGTCGCGGCGCTCGTCTACATCCCGTTTGTTGCAATCACCGGGGGCTTCCCGACAGCGTGGCCGTCGGCGCCGGTCATCGTCGCCATCATCGTGCTCGCCGTGGTCTGCAGCGCGCTCGCCTTCGTAATGATGGTTGCCCTGGTCGGCGAGATCGGCCCGGTACGGATGAGCGCGATCACCTACGTCAACCCTGCGGTCGCGATATTCGCCGGCGCGATCTTCCTGGGCGAAGCCGTGACTGTGTGGACGATCTTGGGCTTCGCGCTCGTGCTGACCGGCTCATACCTCGTGACCCGTCGCCGGAAGGACATCATCGCGCCCGCGGGCCCTGAAGAGGCGGTCGCCGAGAGCCTCAGTGAGCCGCATCCCACCAGTCGAGAACCCGAGTCGCGTAAAACGTGACCCACTTCGACGGCTCACCCTCGGGCACGTCGACCTCGAACCACATCCGACCCGGATAACGGGTGTCTTGCACAAACGTGCCATCCGCTTGCCGCTTCGCGCGGATGATCTCGATCGTTTCTTCGAGGCGCGCGTCGGGGTCCGTGCCGTCATGCAGCGACGCTCGACGGAAGTGGTCGGCGGAGCGCAGCACGGTGTGGTGGTGACGGAACGGATAGGCGAGCGCTCGCACGCCCCGCACGACCTCGTCACCGGTTGACACTTTGCGCAGTAGCCGGGAAAGCAGGTACTCCTCGCCCGTGGCCCGGGCTTCGCGCAGGCTCGTATCCCCCGTACGACGCTCGTAATCGAGGATGCCGCGCACCGCGTTGAGCGTCGAGTTCACCGAGGAGCGGGTCGAGCCGGACCCTTCCTCTGCCTCACAGTTCCAGCCGCCGTCAGACATGCGGTGTTCGGGAAACCATGTCACGAGCGTCGAGACATCCGCCCCCAGCCAGGCGCCGTTGCCGAGCGTGAAGGCGTTGATGCAGACATCCACCTCGCCTTCCCAGTACGGCCCGTCGTTGTAGTCCCATCGGCTGTTGACCGCGAGTTTCGCGGCGGTGTCACCGAGCGCCTCCGCCGGCACGCCCCACTCCCGCAGCGAGTTGAGGCTCCAGGTCGTCGCGTTCCACGGTTGACCGGGCTCATCCTTTTCGGGGCTGTCAAAGTAGCCCGCCGGAAAGTAGGAGCCGCCTGCCCACTGGCCGTCGGCATCCTGAAGTGCGAGCAGTCGCGCCCCGAACCCTTCGGTCGCGACCCGCGCACGCGTGGCCTGCCAGACCTCGGGCGGGGCTCCCGCAAGATCACGTTCGACCTGCCACCGCAGCGCGGGGTCGGAGTCGAGGAGCCACTCGAGCGTTCCTGGGTCAATTGCCATGGGGCGACGCTACCCGCGGGCACCGACAGGATGAACCGCAGCGTTGCCACGCGTCGGTGTTACAGGTAACGTTTTGGTATGGCAGTAAGGGACCGAGTCGCCGAGTACCGAGCGCGGATGCGCGCTTCGGGGCTTCGGCAGGTTCAGATCTGGGTACCGGATACGCGCGCACCAGGGTTCGCCACCGAGGCTCGTCGGCAGTCGAAGTTGGTCGCCGCCGCGGCCGAGCACGACGACACGATGGACTTCATCGAGGCAGTCAGCGCCGAGCTATGGAACGAGTTGCCGGATTGAAGCGCGGTGACATCGTCACTGTCGCCGGTGGTGGATATGCGGGCAAACCGCGTCCCGCGATCGTGCTGCAGGATGAGCGCTTCGCCGACATCGACACAGTCGTTGTCTGTCTGCTGACGACGACGCGACTCGATGCGCCGTTGCTGCGCGTGTTGGTTCTGGCCGATGATCTGACCGGGATCGCTTCGGACAGCTGGGCGATGGTCGACAAGGTCGCCGCGGTCAAGCGAAAGAGCGTTGGCCAGCGAGTCGGCCGGGCGACAGCCGAACAACTCGCCGAGATCGAGCGGCGCCTGCTGGTGCTGCTCGGTATCGCCGACTAGTCAGCGCACCCCGAGCGCGCGCAGGTGGGCGTTCGCGAACCGCCCCTCGGGGTCACGGCGCTCGAACACCGCCCGAGCGTCGGCCAGCCGCGGCACCGTGCGCTCGATAAGCGAACGATCCATGCTGTGCCACTTGCCCCAGTGCGGACGCGGCTCAAACGGCGCGAGCGCCCGCTCGATCTCGGGCAGCAGTTCGCGCACAGCATCCGGGTGGTTGAGCCAAGTGAAGTGGATGGCAAGGGCGTCACGCTCGTACGCTCCGCTCAGCCAGAGCTGGTCGGCCGCGATCGTGCGAAGTTCGGTGACCATGAGGTGCGGGGTCACTCGGGAGCTGAGTGCCCGCACCGCCTCGAGCGCCGGCCGGGCGTCGGCGCGGGCGATGAAGTACTCGCTCTGGATTTCGTCACCGTTGCTCGGCACGCTGTCGAGGCGAAAGTGCGTCAGCCGGTCGGCCCAGGCGCCGGGCGTACCGAGCTGCGTCGTGAGGTTGTCGGTCGAGCCGACCAGTTCGCGGGTGACCTCCTGGCGTCGCGCGCCGAACCACTCGTCGGGAAGCTCGGGGTCTGCGTCGAGGCGCGACTTACGCCACACGTCCCCGACGATGTCGCCGTCCCAGGTCGTGAAGACGCTGACGCTGTACGCCGATCCGGTCACCGCGTCGGTGTCGGCCAGGAAGGTGTCCCAGGTGAGTCCCGCGTAGACGTCTTGCCGCATCCGGTAACTCGGTTCGATCGCCAGGGTGACCCG
>JBDTNW010000067.1:0-6930 GCA_039933575.1 Pseudolysinimonas sp.
CGCCGTGCGCCCCGCCTCGTCGATCTCGATGTGCACGTGCACGTCGAGCGCCTCGAGCGCATCCAACTCGAGATGCGGCTCGTACCGAGTCATCATGACGCTGCAGGGTCCCGACGCAACTCTTCGGGGAGGGGAGGGAAGGTCTCGCCGACACTCTGCAGCCGCGTGCCGAACAGTTCGCCGAACGACTCTTCGAGGGCGTCGAAGGTCCAGCCGCCCTCGCGGTATTCGGTGACAACGGCCTCAGGGTGGCTCCACAACTGCAACCGGTCGCCCCCGATTCCGATCGCCTGGCCCGTCACTCCTGCGGCGTCGTCCGAAGCGAGGTACGCGATCAGGCCCGCCACATCGTCAGCAGTGCCGAACCCGAGATCGTGCCGGAAGAAGGCCGGCATCGCCTCGCCTGCGGCATCCGCTTCGACTGCCGCGGCGAAGTACGGAACCGTCGCCGTCATAGCGGTCGCAGCGACCGGGATGACCGCGTTGACCGTCACCTCGGCCTTCTTCAACTCCATCGCCCAAGTGCGCACCATGCCGACGATTCCGGCCTTTGCGGCGCCGTAGTTGGTCTGACCGAAGTTGCCGCGCTGACCTGTCGGCGAGCCGATGCAGATGATTCGCCCCGCCGTCTGCGTCTCTCGGAAATGGACGGCGGCCTCGCGCACGCAGGTGAAGGTGCCGCGCAGGTGCACGCCGATCACGGCGTCGAAGTCGTCGTCACTCATCTTCCACAGCACGGTGTCGCGCAGAATCCCGGCGTTCGTGACCAGGATGTCGAGCCGACCGTAGGTGTCGACTGCGGTGCGGACCAGTTCACGTGCCGTGTCACTGGACCCAACCGGCGCGATCACCGCGACGGCGCGGCCACCCGCGACGGTGATGGCGTCTACTGCGGCATTCGCGGCGTCGGCCGAGACATCGTTGATCACTACCGCTGCACCGTGACGTGCGAGCTCGTGAGCGTAGGCCAGACCCAGCCCCTGACCGCTTCCGGTGACGATCGCCACCTTTCCCTCGAGTGTCACAATTCACCCTTCCCGGCACCGCGTTTTGCCGCCTGGATCTCCCGATAGACGTGCGTGCGCAGCTCAGTGAACCGGGGAAGTGCCCGGGTGGTGATCTGGTCGCGTTCCCGCGGCAGATCGATGACAAGATCCTCCTGAACGACGGTCGGCGACATCGAGAGCACGATGACGCGTTGGCCGAGATAGATCGACTCATCGATGTCGTGCGTGACGAACAGCACGGTGACGCTGAGCTTCGCCCACAGGTCGCGCACCAGGTCTTCCAGATCGGCACGGGTTTGGGCGTCGACGGCGGCGAAGGGCTCGTCCATGACGAGGATCTCGGGGTCGTAGGCCACGGCCCGGGCGATGGCGACCCGCTGCTGCATGCCGCCGGACAACTGCCACGGGTATTTGTTGGCCGCCCCATCCAGCCCGACCGCTTCGAGCGCGGCCTGCGACTTCTGCCGCCGGATCGCCTTCGTCGTCGTGCTGCGCAGCGGCAGCTCCACGTTGCCGCGCACCGTCATCCACGGCATGAGGCTGCGCCCATACTCCTGGAAGACCACGGCCATCCCCCGGCGCGGTCCGGTCACCGGCGCGCCGTCGAGCTCGACGACCCCGCCGCTCGGCGTCAGCAGACCGGCGATGAGCTTGAGCAGCGTGGTCTTGCCGCAGCCCGACGGGCCAACGATGCACACCAGTTCGCCGCTACCGGCCGCGAACGAGATGTCGCGCAGCGCCTCGAAGTCGCCGTAGCTCTTCTGCAAGTGCTCCACGGTGAGCAGCGTCTTGTCAGGCACGTTCCGCCTCCTTCAGGCCTCGATACCACGCCAGGACGGTGCGCTCCGCGAGTTGGAACAGCACCGCCATCAGCAAGCCGATCAGCCCGAGCAGCACGATGATGCTCCACATGGCCGCGTAGCTGTAGTTCTGCTTGAAGATCTCGATGTGGTAGCCGAGGCTGCCGGGGACCGCGAGGAACATCTCGGAGATCACCATCAGGATGAGCGCCACCGCCATCGCCTGCCGAATGCCGGCCATGATCTGGGGGCTGGCACTGGGCAGGATGAGGAAGACCAGGCGATGACGGCGCGGCAAGCGGAACGACCGGGCAGTCTCACGCTGCACCTCGTCGACCGCCCGTACCCCCTCGATCGTGTTCAGGAGCACGGGCCACATCGACGTGGCGATGACGACGATCTTCATCGTGTCACCGGAGCCGAGCAACGCGATCAGCACGGGCACGACCATGGGCGGCGGGATGGCGCGGAAGAAGTCGAAGGCCGGCTCAAGGAACTCGCGCAGCAGCTTGCTCGAACCGACCACGACGCCGAGCGTGACGCCGATAACGATGGCCAGCGTCAGCCCGATCGCGAGCCGCCCGAGGCTCGGGAGCACGTCGGTCACGAATGTCTCGTTGATCCAGTTGGCGCTGAACGCCTCGCCGATCTTCACCGGGGCCGGGAACCGGGTGTTGGGGGCGAACGTCGATACCAGGCTCCAGAGCCCGATGATGATCAGCGGCAACGCGAACCACTCGAGCGGAAGCCGGATCCACTGTGGGAGCCGGCGCCGAGCCTGGGGCAGCCGGACGCGTGGGGCCTGCGCGACGCTGCTCATACCAGTACCTCTCCGCGAACCGACTGATGCCAGGAGAGCACGCGCCGCTCGATGAAGCGCACGGTGACGTTGATGGCGAGGGCGAGGAGCCCGGCGGTGACCACCGTCGCGTACATCCCGGCGTAGTCGGCGGCATTGCCGCGCTCCTGAAGCAGGCGTCCGATCCCGGGGGTGCCGATCAGCAACTCGCCGGTGACCGTGAGGATCATAGCGACGGTTGCAGCCAGCCGGATCCCGGTCATCAGGTACGGAAGTGCCGTGGGGAACACCAGGTGGAAGAACCGGCGGATGCGGCCGACACCGAAGCTGCGCTGGGTATCGAGAGCGACCGGGTCGACATCGGCGACACCGTAGAGCACCTGGATGAGCACCACGAAGAAGCACGCGAAGAAGACGATCACGAGGGAGGAGCCGCGATTAGGCCCCAGCAGCACGACCGCGACCGGGATGATCGCGACCGACGGGATCGGGCGGAGGAAGTCGATCGTGCTGCGGGTGGCGCGGCGCAGGAACGACGAGAGACCGATCACCGTGCCGAGCACGATCCCGGCTACGGTCGCCATGCTCATCCCCCACGCCCAGGTGAGCAGCGTGTTGCCCACCATGTCCCAGTAGTGCGGGTTGGACAGGAACCCGCCCAGGCGGGCGAGCGTCTCAGTCGCCGGCGGCACGTACTTCGCGTTGACCCAATTGAGGCGGGAGGCGATTTCCCAGATGCCCAAGAACGCGAGGACGCCACTTGTGCCGAGAAGCAAAGGGCGCAGCCGCTGGAGCGTTGGATTAACCGCCATCGTGGTCACCTCCCGGAGCTCATCAGAATGCGGCGCGAACGGCGGTGGTCCGGAGTCGAGCGACCCCGGACCACCGTGACGTTCGGATTAGTGGACGTCGACGATCAGCGTGTCGAGGTCCGGCGACTTATCCCAGAACAGGAACGGCGGAGCGGATCCGTACCTGATCCCGGCAGCGATGAGCGCCTCGAGGCGCGTCCGGTTGACGGTGCTGGCCCTCGTCGCCGACGTGATGCCCGCTGTCGCCGCGATCGGGATGTCGAGGTTCTTGGCAATCGCCTCGTTCACCTTGTCGGGGTTCGCGATTCCGTACGCCGTCATGTCGTCCATGGCCGCGATCCACTGCTTGACCATCTGGGGCTTCTCGTCGATGACCTTCTGGACCGTGATATCAACCAGCCCGGCAAGCCCGGCGAGCCCGCCAGCCTGCCACGGGTAGCCGATGTCGGTTCCACCGGCTTTGACCGCAATTCCGCGGAAGGGATCGGGCACCCAGGCAGCGTCGAGTTCGCCGCTCTCGAGCAGCGCCGGCATCGCCGGGAAGCCGCCCTGAACGATGACGAAGTTGACCTTGCTCGGGTCACCCCCATCCAGCCTCACGGCTTCGAGGATGGCGAGGTTGCCGTGGGCGCCCGGGCTGTTGGTGCCCACGTTCTTGCCTTCCAGGTCCTTCCACGATGTGATTCCGGAGCCTGCGGCGGCGACGACCGAGTTGGGGTCGGGCGTGCCCACTTGGTTGCCTTCCGAGTAGCCGCCGATGATCCGAACGTCCTCGCCGGCGAGCGACGCCTTGATCGCGGATACCGGGGAGCCGATCGCGAAGTCGATGTCGCCGGAGAGCAGCGACGGCACCGCTTGGGCGCCGCCTGCCGCGGGGATGACGTTGAGGGTCAAGCCGTGGTCGGCGAAGATACCCGCATCGATGCCGGCCCACAGCGCGCCGGTCTCCGAGATCGGGAGGGCGGCCACGTTGACCGTGAACTCCTGCATGGCTTCAGCCGTAGGCGTGGGCTCGGGCGCACTGGGGGTGCAACCGCTGAGGACGAGGGCGCCGGCTGCGAGTGCAGCCACGCCCCAAGGGATGTGCTTTTTCATGGGGCCTCTTTCATTCGACGTTGAACGGTGCGCGGAGGAGGGAGCCTGCCATCCCGAAACGGATGACACATACAGGCCCAATGATCACATCCCATGTCATGCATGTCAATGGTCTCGTCCGTGGCACCTCGGATCGCGGGAGGTCAGAGCGCGAGTCTGGTCCAGTCGTCCGCGGTGCGGCTCTCGACGACGCCGACGAGGCTGCCGTCGAACGCCGCGACCACCGACCTCACCCGCGATGTCGCGAGTGCGCCGAGCTCGCGGTGCGCACGCAACAGCAGGTCGCGGGAGCGGGCGCGTGGCCAGCCCGGTGGAAGGATCGAATCGGGCAGTTCCGGGTCGCGAGCCGAGAGGTCGAGCCAGCCCTCGAGCAGCCGGGTGCGCTCGATGAACGCACCGACGCCATCCAAGCGACCCGCGGCCAGCGCGGAGAGCGCCGCCTCGGCCCGGTCAATGAAGGTGTGATACTCGCGCGCCAGTTCCGCGAGATTCCACGCGTTTTGCGGCATCCGGGTAGGGATGCCGGACTCGGCGAACGCCGCTTGGAACGCGGTCGCCTCGAGCCCGAGCACCGAGAGGGCGGTCACGGCCGCCTCATGACGATCGTGCGGACAGATCCAGACTTCGTCATACAGCGGAGCGAACCCCAACCAGCCGAGACGGATTCGTGCCGCGGCGCGAAGCGAGCGTTCGCGCTCTGGGATCTCGAACGCGACAATGCTCCACAGGCCCGGCCAGGACTGGCCGGCATCCCCAAACTCGGCGATTCGGCGAGACCCAGCCCGCAGAATCCGCTGCGTTCGAGTCGTCGCGCGGTACGCGGTCGTCCGCCCGGTTTTCGTGGAGGTCAGCAACCCGCGCTTGACCATCCGACTCAGCGCTGCCCGCGCGGCAGCGTCGGTGACCCCGAAGTCGGCGAGGAGGTTCACCAGGGCCGCCGAGGGCATGCTCTCCGCGGATTCGATCCAGTAGTCGCCGAAGATCATCAGCAGCAGATTGGGCGGCGACCCGCTGCGCGTCCCGGCGATCTGCGCAAGCGACGCCGATCCTCGTGCGTCGCCGACCTCGGACATTCCGTCATTGTGGCACGGCTGGCCTACGCGGTGACGGCCGCGATCCGGTCGGCGTCGAGTGCGTAGACCCGCGCGGCGTTTCCGCCGAGCACGGCATCCCGTGCCGTTTCGTCCCAACCCGCGAGCAGGTCGCCGGTCGCATCCCAGGTGCGGGCGTAGCCGCCGGCGAGTTCCGAGATCGGCCAGTCGCCGCCGTAGAGGAGTCGATCGGCACCGAATAGCTCGAACGCATCTTCGGCAAACGGACGCACCTGGTCGGTCGTCCAGGAGTCGAGGGCACCCCGTGCAGAGTACAGACCCGAAAGCTTCGCGACAGTTCGCGGATTGCGCGCGCACTCGCCCAGCAGGGCTCGCCACTCGACGCGTTCTGCAGCGGTGCCGCCGATCGGAGGCTTCCCCAGATGGTCGATGACGACGGTGAGTTCGGGATGTCGCTCCCCGATTCCGGGGAGGGCGGCGAGTGCAGCCGGGTCGGAGGTCGGGAAGTCGAACGGGAAGTCGTGGGCGGCGAGCAGCCCGAACCCTTCCTCGACCTCAGGACGGTCGAGCCAGGCGGGCGGATGCTCGTGCACCAGATTGCGGATGCCGACCACGAGCGGGTCAGCGGTGAACCGTTCGAGAGCGACCCCGAGTCGGTCGGGATCGTCGAGCGGGCTCCACACGACGATGCCGAGCACGATCGGATGCATCGCAGCCGTCGTTCGCATCACCGCGGTATCACCCGCCTCGTCGGAGGCCTGAACCAGAACCACACCCTCGATGCGCCGCTCGTGAAGCGTCGGCACGATCTCGGCAATGTCGATCGTGCGGTACAGGTCGCCAGCGCCCGGCCCGAGCCAGGGATAGCTGGCGCGGGCGAGATCCCACACGTGCAGGTGCGCGTCGATAATCATTCGGCGCCGCCTACCCCTCGACCGAGCGGAGGTATCCGCCGTCTTCGAGCTCACGCCACAGCTCATCCGGAATCGCGGTCTCGTAGCGCGCGATTCCGCCAGCGCTCTGCTCGGCGTTCCGAGCCCCAACGACAACAGACACGACGGCGGGATGCCGCAGCGCGAACGCGACGGCAACGTCGGGCAGCGTGACTCCGTGCCTCGTGCATACCTCGGCGAGGGCGCGGGCCCGAGCCACGAGTTCAGGAGAGGCCGCGCTGTACTCGTAGTTCGCGTCATCCGGCACTTCGGCGCGACTGAGAAGCCCGGAGTTGTAGATGCCGGCCGCGACGATGCCAACGCCGCGCTCGAGGGCGAGCGGCAGCAGGTCGTCGAGCGCCGACTGATCGAGCAGGGTGTACCGTCCGGCCAGCATGAGGAGGTCGACGTCGCAGCGTCGCACGAACTCGGT
>JBDTNW010000068.1:0-6929 GCA_039933575.1 Pseudolysinimonas sp.
ATTGCGTGTCGGCTCCGCCTGCGCGATCTGTCGCGCCGGGTAGGGAGGAGCGGGGACCCCTACCCCGATTGGCTCGCCGATTCCTTGTCGGCTGCGCCCTGCGCGATCTGTCGAGGCGGGTAACGTGTAAGGATGCCTCGTTCGAACCGGCGCCGCGACGAGGATGCGCCGCTCGATCTGGAACGGGCACTCGCGGGCCGGTTGCGCAATGAAGTGAAACGTGACGGCACGTGGAACGTTCAGCCCCAGTCGGCGTCATCCGCTGTCAAGAGCTACCTCTGTCCGGGGTGCGGGCTCGACATCGAGCCGGGCACGGCACATCTGGTCGCCTGGCGCGCCGATGGGCTGATGGGCGAGGCAGACGACTTGGCAGCCCGCCGACACTGGCACCTGCACTGCTGGAAGATCCGATCATGAGGGGCGCACCGTCGTGACGATCGAAATCCGCGCCGGCGTTGAGTTGCCGGCCCGCCGCGAGGATGTCGAGCTGCACACCGAAGACGGCCTCACCCTCGTCGGTGAGCTGTCGCTGCCGCTCGAGAGGGATCCAGTCGCGACTCTGGTGTGCCTTCACCCGCTGCCGACCGCCGGGGGGTTCATGGACTCCCACGTCATCCGCAAAGCCGCGGCTCGCCTTCCTGCGCTCGCCGACCTGGCGGTGCTGCGGTTCAACTTTCGCGGGGTCACGTCGCCGCGCGGCACGAGTCAGGGTTCGTTCGGTGAGGGTATCGACGAGCGGCTCGACCTCGCAGCCGCGATGGATTTCGTCGCAGAGCGTTCCCTGCCCAATCCGTGGTTGCTCGGCTGGTCGTTTGGAACCGAGGTCGCCCTCAAGTACGGTCGCGCCTTCCCGATTGCGGGCGTCATCCTGCTGTCGCCCCCGCTTGGGCGCACGACGTCGGACGAGCTGGCGGCGTGGGCCGACCGGGGAGTGCCTGTGGTGGCGCTCATCCCTGAGCACGACGACTATCTGCGGCCGGCGGAAGCCGTGCAGCAGTTCGCCGTACTTCCGGAGGCCGAAGTCATCCCGGTCGACGGTGCGAAACACCTTTGGGTCGGCGAGGCGTCAACCAGCCGAGTGATGTCGGAGATCGTCGCGCAGCTCAACCCGGCAGCATTGCCGCTGCCGACCACCTGGGGTTGAGCCCGAGCTTCAACACCCGAGCTACAGCTCGTTTTGCCTCGGGATGACGACCTGCTTGATGATCAGCAGGATTGCTGCGGCAACCGGGATCGCGACGAGCGCACCCAAGATGCCGAGCAGCGTCCCGCCGGCGAGAGCGGCAACGACGACCACGACGCCCGGTACTTTGACTGCACGATTCATGACGTTGGGGCTGATCACGTAGGCCTCGATCTGCATGTAGATGAGGTAGTAGATCGCGACGACGAGAACAGCCGGCCACCCGTCGAACGCCCAGACTGCGAGCGTGATGATTGTCGAACCGGTGATCGTGCCGACCAGGGGAATGAGCGAGAACAGCCCGGCGATGAACGCGAGCAGGGCGGCGTACTCGATCGGCTTGCCGAGGATCAGGCCGAGGATGAAGAAGAAGATCGCACTCAGGATGCCGTTGGTGAGACCCATGACGACCTGGCCGACGACGTAGCGTCCCACCGAGGTCATGATCTGTTCGGCGATTCCGACGAAGGATTCGCGCTTCGTCGCGGGGACGAGCTGGTAGAGGCCGCGCTTGATGCTGCCGAGCGACGTGACGAAGTACAACATCAGGATCAGCACGATGACGACACCGAAGCCGCCGCTCACTACCCCGAGCACGGTACCGACAACGCCGCCGGTGATGCCCTGCACGTTGTCGTTGAAAAAACCCGTCACCTTGGCGAGTGCCTCGTGGTACGTAAACCACGGGATGTTGGCATCCCACCACGTCTCGACCTGGCCGCTGAGAACAGCGTTGATGACGGCGGGTGCCTGCTCAATCAAGTTGCTGACCTGCTCGACGATGACCGGGATTATCGCGAGCACGAATGCCGCGACGACGCCGAGAACCCCGACCAGTACAACAAGCGTCGCAAGACTCCTCTTCCAGCCATGCTTCTCGAGCCATGAGACGAGGGGATCGATTCCGAGGGCGAGGAAGAAAGCTGCACCGATGTAGGTGATGATCGTCGCGAGCGCAGCGATGCCGCCGCCAATGACCACCGCGACCAGCACGCCGAGTGCGCCGAAAAGCCCGAGTCGGAACGCGTTCTGGATCTTCACGTTCGACAGGTTAGCGGCTCAGCCGCCCGAGGTCGTCAGCCCGCGTGCTCGCGCTGGCGCGTGTCTTCGTCGATCCCGTTGTCGCCGCTCGTGTCATCGGACGGGTCGGCCCCGAGTTCGGCCGGCTCGTCGTCTGGACGACCGGTCGGAAAGCCGTGGTCGCTGGCGGCCTTCTCGGCTGAGGCGAGGACTCCGCGCAAGCTCTGGAGATATCCGGCGACCGATTCGCGCTCGTGACGAATCTGCACGAGCCGCTGTTCGGCGTCGCCCAGAAGCTTGGTCGCTCGCTCTTCGGCGTCCGCGACGAGCGTGCTCGCGCGCTGCTCGGCCTCTTCGGTCAGGTTCTTGATCGCGGCTCGTGCGTTGTCGAGAGTGGCCTTGGCTTCGGCCTTGCTCGAGGTCGCGAGCCGTTGTGCTTCGGCTCGGTGCTCGGCTGCCGACGTTGCGGCGGCGGCGAGCTGGGCCTGAGCCTCGTCGAGGAACTTCTGAGTGGTCGCTGACGCCTCACGCTGCTTCGCGACGTAGTCCTTTTCAGCCGCGTTGCGGCGGGCAGTGAGTTCGACCTCGAGGTCGGCACGCGCCTGCTCGGCCGTGGCCGTAAGTCGCGCCTGAAGCCCGTCGGTGTCGTGCCGAACGCGGGCGCGAGAGGTCTCGGCTTCGGCTGCCACTTCGGCGAGCTGTCGGGCGATCTCGCGCTCGGCGTCGGTGCTCTGCTTTTCAAGGTCTGACGCGAGTGTGGCGCGGGCTTGGGCGATCTCGTGCTCGGCCTCTGACTTGAGACGCGCGAGTTCGGCGGTCAGGCTTTCGCGTGCCCCGGTTGACTCGGCGGTCCAGGCTTCTCGGGCACCGGTCAGTTCGGCTTCGAGGGTCGCGCGGCCGCTCGTCAGCTCGGCTTCGAGCTCAGCACGAGTACGGGCGGCCTCGGCGGCGATCTCGGCCTTCGACTTTTTCGCTTGAGCTTTCAACTCAGCGCGGGACTTCTGGGTATCGGCGTCGAGTGCCTCGTTCGCGGCCTTGGTGTCGATGTCGAGCGCGGCGCGGGCATCCGCAGTGTCGCGTTCGAGGTTGGTGCGCGCTTCCTCGAGTTCACGCTCGAGGTCCGACCGTCGCTGGGTCGCTTCGGCCTCGAACTCGGCACGGGTGCGCTCAGTCTCGCGAGCGAGGGCAGCGGCACCTTCGCGGGCCTCCGTTACCTCGCGCTGGGTGGCGGTGCGGAGTTCGGCGAGTTCGTGCTCGACTTCGGCGCGCTGAGAGGCGATCTCGCGCTTTGCATCGGCGCGAGCCTCGGCGACCTCGGTGGCAGCGGCTCCGCGGATGGCACCGGCCTCACGGAGGGCATCCTGACGGGCGGTCTCGGCTTCGGCCGCGGCGGCTGTGGTGATCGCGGAGGCTTCGTCGTGAGCATCCTGAACGGTACGTTCGGCCTGGGCACGCGCTTCTGACGTCGTGCGCTCGACGTGGGTGGTGGCTTCAGATCGAAGCTGCTGCACTTCTGTCTGCACGGCTTGACGCATCTGTTCGGCGTCGATGTCGGCCTGGCTGATGAGGCGCGTCGACTGTTCTTCCGCGACGCGAAGAGTGTTTTCGAGCTTGGTTCCGAGGCCCGAATAGGTGGGATTGCCTACTTCGTCGAGTTCGGCCTGGAGGTCTTCGGCGACAGCCTGGAGACGCTTGATCTCTTTGGTTTGGTCGGTCTTGTCGGTGTTGGCCTTGACCAACTCTCGGCGCAACTCGCCGACGACGGAGTCGACTTCTTCCTTACGGTAGCCCCGCAGTTCGGTGCTGAAACCGGTGTCTTCGGACGCCACGATCTGCTCTCCGTTCGAAAGGTCATCTGGTCGCCCGCATGAATCAGATGCGCAGGGCGAACCCTCCGAGTGTAACGGCCCCGCCTGTCGACGGAACCGGTCGATCCCTGACCAGCAAGGGTTCAATCCAGGTCGCTCCCAGGGGGCGCCCAGGTGCTCCGGTATTCTGGAATGTCTTTGTCTGATCCACCATTCCTCATCCGCCGGGAGGCATCCACCCGTGCGATTCGTCATCGCGATCGTCGCGTTTGTCATCGCCGCCGCGAGCATTGGCCTCGGCGTCGCGCAGCGCACCATCCTCGCTGGACCCGACTCGATCTCGTCACAGATCACAACGGGTGTAGCTCCGCTGACGATCATTGATGGCGCCACCCTTAATGCAAACGCCGGCACGCAAGCCATTGAGGTCGGCGGCGAAGGCGCCATCATGCTCGCCTACGGCCGCACTGCGGATGTCATGGCCTGGGTGGGTGCGGCGTCGTTCAACAAGGTCAGTTGGGATGTCGACACCAAGAAACTCGTGTCGACGGTCGTTCAAGGCAGCGACCAGGAAGTTCCGTCGCCCGTCGGCTCCGACCTCTGGGTTCGCGAGTTCACCGGCACCAACACTCTCACCCGCAAGATCAATGTGCCCGAAGGCGTCTCGGTGATCATCGCCGCCGACGGTACGTTGCCGGCGCCATCGCGACTCTCGATCACCTGGCCACTCGACAACTCGGCCCCGCTCTCAGGTCCGCTCGTCGTGGCCGGCATCATCGCGCTGCTCGTTGGTCTGTTTACTTTCCTCTGGGCGCTGGTTCACGCGCGCCGACGCCACGGCCCACGCCGCACCAGCAGGAAACTGCCGAAACGTCCGCGCCCGCCGCAGCTCAAGCCCGATAAGAGGCGTGACGCGGGGGCGCCTGATCGCGAACGCGAACTCGAGCCAGCGCGGCCTGCGGGGCGTCGTCGTGCCTTCGTCGCGACCGGAACGGTGCTGGTCGGCCTCCTTGCGCTGTCGGGATGCGCGCCGAGCGCGCCCGATCCGGCGGCGAGCTCTACAGCTGTCGCCGCGCTCGAGACCACTCCGGTCGCAGTGACCGAAGGACAGTTCGCGAAGATCTTTGCGGACGTTGTCGAGGAAGTCACAGCCGCGGATGCCGCGCGCGACCCAGATATGGCGGCCACGCGCCTCGCGGGCCCAGCCCTCGCACTTCGCGTCGCGAACTATGCGATTCGGGGGGTCGACAGCGCGGTGGCTGCGCTCGCACCGATTCCTGGCGACGAGATCAAGATTGTGTTGCCACAGCAGACGCAATCCTGGCCGCGGAGCGTCTTCGCCGTCGTCACATCGACAGACGGCTCGATCGCGCCGGCCGGCCTCATGCTCACTCAAGACTCGCCGCGCGAGAACTACAAGGTGCAATACCTGGTGGCGCTCGTCGCAACTGTGCCCAACGTGGCACCCGTCGAGCTCGGCGCCGGGGGGTTGGCGGCATCGAACGTCCTCGGAGTGCTCGCGCCCGAAGACGTGGCCGCGGCCTACGGCGACATCCTCATCAACGGGGATGCTGCGGCATCATTCGACAAGTTCCAGGCGGATGGCGACGCGCTGCGCACCGCGATCGGGCCCGACTATAAGGACCAACGCAAGAAGCAACTTCCGACCAACGCGGCGATCGAGTTCACGAACGGTCCCGGACCAGACCCGGTGATCTCGTTTGTGACCAATGACTCCGGTCAGCTCGTCGCCGCGATCCTTGACGACGTCGAGACGGTCACGCCGCTCGAAGCCGGTGCGGCGGTCAACCCTTCGGGACAGGTGAAGGCGCTGCTGGCCAAGGCCCAAAGTACCCGCGGGATCGTGGCGACCTACGGTGTGCAGCTCTTGTTCTACATCCCCCCGGCTGGCTCGGGCGAGCAGATCATTCTGCTCGGCTTTACTTCGGGTCTGGTTAGCGCGACTGAGGTCGGCTAGCCGGTGGCGCCGATCCGGTGCTGCCGACACGATCGCCGCATGGGATGCCAAGCTAGGACACGATGAGTATTCCTGGACCGAGCCTGCGCGGCGCCGTCGACCTCTCTGGACTTGTGCGGCGCGCCAATACTCCGCCGCCCGTCCCGGGGTCTGCACCTGCGGCATCCACGAGTGGTTTCGTCGTCGAGGTCAACGACGCGTCGTTCCAGCAGGTCGTCGACCTGTCGGCGCGGGTTCCGGTCGTCGTCGAGTTTTACGCCGCCGGGTTGTCGCCCGCGCTCGCGTCGCTGATCGAGTCGTACGGCGGACGACTGGTTCTTGCGACCGTCGACGCGCAAGCAAATCCCGGCATCGCTGAAGCCTTCCAGGTGCGCGAAGTCCCGGCAGCTGCGGCGATCGTGGCGGGGCGTCCGGTGCCGTTGTTCGTCGGCATCCCGGCCGAGGACCAGGTGCGTCAAGTGCTCGACCAACTGCTCGACGTCGCCAAGCAGAACGGCGTCACCGGGGCGTTGACCCCGCCCGGTGCTGAGGGCGAAGAGGGCGCGGCGCCCGCCGAACCCGCCGAACCCGTCGAAGCCGTGGAAGAGCCGTTGCCGCCGCTCCACCAGGAGGCGTTCGACGCGATCTCGTCCGGTGACTATGCGGGCGCCGTTGCGGCCTATCAGAAGGCGATCGTGCAGAACCCTCGTGACACTCTCGCGGTCGCCGGGCTCGCTCAGGCATCCCTCTTACTCCGGCTCGATGGCGCGGTAGCGGATGACGTGCGCACGGCGGCGGCGGATGCTCCGGCTTCGGTTGCAGCTCAGCTCGCGGTCGCCGACCTCGACGTGAGCGGCGGTCACCTCGATGACGCTTTCGACCGGCTGCTCGCACTTTTCCCGTCGCTCGACGCGGCGACGAAAGACATCGTGCGCGGCCGCATCCTGGAGTACTTCGAGAT
>JBDTNW010000069.1:0-6909 GCA_039933575.1 Pseudolysinimonas sp.
CGATGAGCGTGCGTGTGGTCCACCGGCCAGCCCGGGTGGTGAGCCCGACGGCTCCCCCCGAGGAGAGGATGCTCGCCGCACCCCCGCCGCTCGGAGCAGCCCAGGTCGGTGGCTTCCCACTTCAATCGCTATTGCCGGTCGTCGGATCGATGTCGTCGATCACGATGATGCTCGTGTTCCGTTCCAACCCCATCCTGATGGTGGTCGGCGCGATGGTGCTGGTCGTCGCGCTGGTCGGTGGTGTCGGGATGGCGTTGTCGTCTCGAGGGCGCGAGGCACGAACGCGGCGCCGAGCCCGCGAGCGCTACCTCGACTATCTCGAGGAGACCCGCGCCGAACTGCGCACCGACCGCGATCGCGTGCGCGAGGCCGCCGTAGCAACGCATCCCGAACCGGCGCGTCTGCCCTCACTGGTCGGCGATCCCGCCCGACTGTGGGAACGCCGCCCGACCGATGTCGACTTCGCACGCGCCCGTATCGGAAGCGGCGTTGTGCCCTGGTTCCGACTCGCGATCCCCGAAGATCCGGACCCGGTGCAGCCTGCCGACCCGACGATGGCGACCGAAGCCGCCAACGTCTGTGCCGCGGCCCGCAGCGTCCCGGGCCTGCCTGCGATCGTCGACCTGACCAAGCACCGCAGCATCGCGATCGTCGGGCCCGCGGCCGTCGGGCGGCGCGCTGCCCGAGCGCTCGTGGCACAGCTGGCGGTGTGGCATGCTCCCGACGATGTGCTGCTTGCGTTCGCGATCCCGCCCGAAGCGCTCGACGCCTGGACCGGTATCGAACTGCTGCCGCACGCGCAAATGCCCGAACGGTGGGACGGCCCCATCCGCGCCCGCCGGATCGCGGCCGACGCGAACGAACTCGCCGGTCTGGTGCGGGATGAATTCGCCGGCCGGTTGGCGCGTTCTGCCGCTCACCGCGGCAACGGGGTGGCTCCGGAGGCTCTGTTCGTTGCCGTAATCGACAGCCCCGACGGCCCCGTGCGCTCGCTCACGCCCATCGCACTGCCCGGTGTAGTCACCGTGGCCGTCGTCGGTGATCGGCTCGACGAGCCCGGCGACACCACTCTGCGGATCACCGTGGACGACGACGGGTCGGCACGGATCGAGACGATCGGCGACGACGAGTCGGTGCCCGCGACGATCGACGACGTGTCGCCGGCGCTGCTCGCTGACCTCAGCTCACGACTCGCGCCGCTGCGGCTTTCTGTCGAGTCGCGATCGAGCGGGGGAACCCTCCGCGAGGTTGGCGCACTCGAACTGCTCGGCGTCGACCAGGTGGAGCAGATCGGCCCGGCGGGCTGGCACCGCACCGAGGGGCCCGACTTTCTGCGGGTTCCGGTCGGCACTGACGATTCTGGCGCCGAACTGTTTCTCGACCTCAAAGAGTCGGCGCAAGGCGGCATGGGTCCGCACGGCATCTGTATCGGCGCGACCGGATCGGGCAAGAGCGAGTTTTTGCGCACGCTTCTGCTGTCTCTCGCCGTGCGCCATTCTCCTGAAGATCTGGCGCTGATCCTCGTCGACTACAAGGGCGGAGCTGCGTTCAGCCCGTTCCAGCCTTTGCCGCACCTCGCCGGCCTGATCGACAACCTCGAGGGTGAGGCCGGGCTCATCGAGCGGGCACGCGCCTCGATCAACGGCGAAGTCGTGCGCCGTCAACGCCAACTGCGCGACCTCGGCGGATTCGACTCGATCAGTGCCTACCGAATTGCTCGGCGCGAGAACCCGTCGATGCCGCCCATGCCACATCTCTTTCTGGTGATCGACGAGTTCGGCGAACTGCTCACGGCGGAGCCCGAGTTCATCGACCTGCTCCTGACGATCGGACGCATCGGGCGCTCGATCGGGGTGCACATGCTGCTCTCCAGCCAGCGCATCGAGGGCGGCCGCCTCCGCGGGCTCGACAGTTACCTGTCATACCGCGTTGGTCTGCGTACCTTCTCGGAGCAGGAGTCGAACGTCGTCCTCAACACTCCCGACGCATTCACCCTCCCGCCGATTCCCGGTTACGGCTACCTCAAGGTCGACACCTCGGTGTACACCCGCTTCAAGTCGGGCTACGTCGCGGGAGCAGCTCCGGGTCCCGTGATCGTCGACAACGGCGTGCGACCGGATGTTCTCCCCCTTCCGGTCTACAACACCCTCCACGCCACCCTCGAAGCGCTCGTGCCAGCGGGGTCGCTGCCGCGCACCGGCCCGCCGTTGATCGACCAGGCGGTAGCCCGCCTCGCGACGTCGACGAAGAGGGCCGCCGGCGTCTGGCTTCCGCCGCTGCCCGACCGCGTGCCGTTGTTCCAGGTGCTCGACGGCACCCCGCGCACCGGGCTCGAGATCCCGATCGGCCTGCTCGACGACCCAGCGCATCAGCACCAGGGCGACTGGGTCATTGACCTCAGTCGGTCGGGTGGGCACCACGCGATCATCGGAGCGCCGCAGAGCGGACGCACCACGATGCTGCGCACGATCGCCGCAGGTATCGCCACGACGCTGACCCCGGCCCAGGTCGCTGTCTACGGCCTCGACCTCGCCGGTGCCGGTTTGGCGCGCCTTGAAGCCTTCCCGCACGTCGGTGGCGTCGCAACCCGTAACGACGGCGAAGCGCAGACCCGTTTGCTCGAAGAACTCGTGGGGATGCTGAGCGCCCGCGAGAAACTGTTCCGCGAAAAGCGGGTGGAGTCGGTCGCCGAGTTTCGCGCGCTGCATGCGGCAGGCGGCATCCCGAAAATCGTGTCGGCGGATGTCGTCCTCCTGGTCGACGGCTTCGGCGCGAGCCGCACCGACTTCGAGTCGCTGGAGCCGGCTCTTGCTGAACTGCTGACCCGCGGAGGGTCGTACGGCATCCATGTGGTTGCGTCGTTGACCCGGTGGGCTGAGATGCCGATGCGCATGCAACCGCTCATCGGCAACCGTTACGAGCTTCGGCTCAATGATCCGACCGAGTCCACCATCGCCCGTCGTTTGAGCGCGACGATCACCCAGCCCGGACGCGTGCTGACCGAAGGCGAGCTGTTTGCGCAGGTCGCCCTGCCGAGTGTCGACGACGTGCCCGACGAGAGGCTCGGCGAGGCGCTGGCGGAACTTGCTGCCCGCACGGCCGCCGCCTGGAGTGGACCGTCTGCCGCCCCGATCCGACGACTGCCCGAGTTGCTCGAGGTCTCGGAGCTGCCCGACGAGTTCGATGAGCCTGAGCGCATCCCGATCGGGTTGCGCGAAGACACGATGGAACCCGCACTCCTCGACCTGGATGGACGCGACCAGCACCTGTTGGTGCTCGGCGACCCGGAGAGCGGCAAGACATCGCTGCTCGAACTGATCGTGCGCGGACTCGTGGCGCGCAGCACGGCCGAAGAGTTGGTGATCGCGCTGATGGAACCGCGCGGACGGCTCGCGGCCGGCATTCCGGACGACATGCTCGGCGGACACGCAGGAACCGGACTCAAGGCACGTGAACTGGCGTCCGCGGTCGCAGTCGAGCTCGAGAGTCGTCAGGCCGGCGGCACCGGCCCCCGGATCGTCGTCATCGCCGACGACCTCGACATCCTGAGTGCCGGTGGCGCGACTCCGCTCGACCCGCTGCTGCCCTACCTGCCTCAGGCCCGCGACCTCGGCCTTCACCTGATCGTGACCCGGCCCGTTGCCGGCAGCGCCCGCGCCTTGTTCGAGTCGGCCCTGCAATCCCTCAAAGATCTCGGGGCAACCGGAGTGCTGCTCTCGGGTGAGCGCAGCGAAGGGCAGCTCTGGCCCGGAATCTGGGCTGCTCCAAGCGTGCCGGGACGCGCCCGACTGCTGCGCCGCGGCGAACCGCCCCGGCAGATGCAACTCGCGTTCCCGCGACCTACCGAAGTGGCCATCGAAGAAACAACCGAGGCTTCCGCCGAAGGTTGATGAGCGCTGAATTACGGAAGCGCGGCCACTTCGCCGGCCGTGAGCGCCCGGCCGTAGAAGCGCACCTCGTCGAGAGCGCCGTTGGTGTAGTCGGTTGGTACGGTGAACTTCGCACGGCCGATCGTGGTTGCTCCGTTGGCCACCCACGCGGTCGCGGCGGTCGAAGTTCCTTGAGAGACGCCGTTGACGTAGAGCTCGATGGTGTTCGCAGCCTTGTCGTACACACCGACCACGTGATACCAGGTACCGATCACGGGTGACGCGGCGCTGTGTTTGCTCGCCAGCGTTGAGCCCGTCGAGTCGGAGCCACGTTGAGTCATCGCAAATGTTCCGTTGTCGAACTGAAGGTAGAACGGGCTGATGTTGTTGCCGTCAATACTCGCGAAAGTCTGGTAGCCAGAAGTACTGTTCAACTTCACCCAGGCGCCGACGGTGTAACTCTGGCTCGTGTCAATGACCGGTCCCGGATAGCTCGCCCAGCTCGTGCTCGATCCATTGAGGTTCAGCGCAGACGCTCCCACCTTGCCGGCGGTCCATCCCGCAGCCGCTTCCAACGTGGCGCTGTAGCCATTGCCGCTGTAGTCGACGGCGCTCGTCCCCGACCCCGCGTCAAACGCGAAGTAAGCGCTAGTTCCGATGAGGCCGCCAATTTCGGCGTCGCTGAGGGCTCGGTCATAGAAGCGCGTCTCGTCGATCGCGCCGTTGAGGTAGTCAGTCGACGCACTGTTCCACTTCGCCCGCCCAACCGTCGTGTGGCCAGTCGCCATCCAGGGGGTGACCGAAGCCGTCGTGCCTCGTGATACCCCGTTAACAAAGAGCTCGATCGTTCCTGCTGACTGGTCGTAGACGCCAGCGACGTAGTACCAGACACCGACTGTCGGCGCGGGACCCGCGACAGTCGCAGAGGCTCCCCCTGTCGAGTCGGCGGCGTATTGAGTAAAGACCAGCAATCCGCCATTGAGCTGAAGGAAGAAGGGGCTGCGCACGTTGCCGTCGATCGCTGCGATGGTCTGCGCGCCGTTGAGGTTGTTGAACTTCACCCAGCTACCGAGGGTGAAGCTCTGACTCGAGTCGATGACCGGTGTGGGGATGTCGACAAAGCTGGTGTTGCCGCCGGTGAGGTTCAGCGCCGATGCACCGAGCCTGCCGGTGGTCCATCCTGCGGCGGGCTGGAGTGTTCCGGGGTATCCGTGGCCGGACGAATCAGCGGCACTCGTGCCCCCGTTTTCGTTGAACGAGTAGAACGCGCCGTAGATCGAAGTCGTCGCGACGTTCGCATTTGTCGCGGTGGTGGTGTTACCGACGTTGTCCGACACCACGTACTGGTACTTGTAGCAGTTGCTGTAAGTGACAGTGTCCGCGAGCGGCGAGGTCGGATTGGTACCACCGAAAACTGTGGCGAACGATCCGTACGAGCCACAGACGCCGTTGGTCAAGGCGGCACTCGCGCGCTGCAAAAGTCGGGTCCCGATGCCCGAGCCGGCATCCGTCCCATCCGTGAAGGTCACGCTGACAGTAGTTCCGCCCGTGGGTCCGTTGACGTAGCTAACCGTGCCACCCGTCGGCGCCGTGATGTCATTGACGAAGGTCAGGTTTGTGACCACGGTGTTGCCCGCTGCGTCACGGCCGGTCACGGCTTCCGTGGGACTGGTGACGGCTCCGATCGTCCACGTGAAGGTGTTCGAGACGAAAGGTCCGCGACTGGGAGTTGAGACGGTTGAGCCGGTATGAGTCCACTTGGTGGTGGTGCCGCCCAAGGCCGCGGTCTGGCTGGAGGCCGGAGTCGAAACGGCATCCGCGACCGCGTTCGTCAGTTTGAATGATCCCGCGGCGCTGCCCTTGTAGTAGACGGTCGTGCCTGTGATGGATGCGGCGCCGCTGACGATCGTCACCGCGATGTTGTTCGTCGGTGCGGTCGCGTCAACCTTGACGACGTTCGCGCTCGCTGTAGTCCTGGTGTTACCGACGTTGTCGACGGTCACGAATTGGTACTTGTAGCAATTGCCGCTTGCGAGCGTGCCGTCGACCAGCGGAGATGTCGGGGCGATCGCGAAGTTGGTGTCGGTGACGTACGCGCCGCACACGCCTCCCGCGAGAGGGGCGACCGAGCGGGCAAGTCGGTAGGCGGCAGGATTCAGGCCCGATTGGCTGTCGCTGGCGCCGGCCGTGAAAGACACGCTCACCGAGAGGCTGGACTGATAAGCATTCGGGAACGTGACGGTGCCGAGCGCCGGGACGGTGGTGTCTTTGACGAAAGTTACCGCGGTGCCAGCGGTGTTGCCCATGACGTCGCGGCCGGTGATCAACTCGGTGGGGCCGCTCGTGGTGGCGGCGCTCCACGAGAACGAGTTCGACACGTACGGGCCACCCACCGGAGTGGAGACCGCCGACGGGGTGTGAGTCCACCCGGTGGATGTTCCGCCGAGCGTCGCGCTGGTGCTGGATGCCGGACCGCTCACCGAATCTGTCACCGCGTTGGTGAGGGTGAATGACCCGGCAATCGACCCTTGGTAATAGAGCTTCGTGCCGGTCAGGTACGAGCCGCCGCCGGTCTTGTTCGAGAGGGACAGCGAATTGACCGGAGCCGTCGTGTCGACGAAAACAGTTGCGCTTTTCGCGCTCTCGGCACCCAGCCAGTTGGTGGCAAAGACCGGTGTCACGGAATACTTCCAGGCCCCTTGCGGCACAGCGCTCTCGATGCAGCTCGTGCTCGCGACGGTGCCGGTGCATGCGGTAAGAATCGTCTGCAGCGCCAAAGTGTTCGCGTCATAGCGCTTGATTTGGTACCCGTTAACCGCCTGACCGGTGGCGAGCGTTGATGCCGCCCAGCTCACGGTTATGGTCGTGCTCGCCGCACTTGCGGTCGGCGTCGCGCCAGCGTTGACCGATGTCGCGGCCGAGGCGCCGTTGCTCCCAGCTGTGGATCCGGCAAGCCAGTAAGCCCACGCGGCGCTCCCGAACGATCCAAAGATGAGCGTCAGCGTGACGAGCAGGGCGACCTTGAACCAACCACCGCGTC